>JBAVJR010000394.1:0-4606 GCA_049687855.1 Steroidobacteraceae bacterium
CGCGTCGCCGCGAGGACCTGCGCGATCATGCCTCCCATCGAGACGCCGACCACGTGCGCACGCTCGATGCCCGCCGCGTCGAGGACGACCTGCGTGTCCTCTGCCATGTCGTCGAGGTTGTAGGGCGCGGCGACTGGCCGGCGCAGCAGCGCTCGTGTCATCGACCTGGCTATGTTCGGCACGCCGGCATCCACGAGCCGTGACGAGCCGCCGCAATCACGGTTGTCGAACGTCACGACCCGGTAGCCTTCGGCCACCAGGGTTGCGACGAAGACGTCGGGCCACATCGCGGCGGGCATGCCGAGGCCCTGGATCAGCAGGATCGCCGGCGCGTCCTGCGCGCCGAACGATTCGTAATCGAACCGGAGCCCGTTGCCTTCCGCGACCGGCATCGCAGGTCGTGTCTTACTTGACCTTTTCCTCGACGGGGGTGGCCATGGCTCCGAGCAGTTCCACGTCGAACAGCAACACCTGGTTCGCAAGCGGACCGTTCGACCCGTATGCGAGCTCCGGCGGGATCACGAGCTGGGCCTTGGTGCCGACCTTCATCAACTGCAGCGCCTCGGTCCAGCCCGGGATCACGCCCGCGACGGGAAACGACGCTGGCTGGCCGCGCTTGTAGGAGCTGTCGAACTCGGTGCCGTCGACGAGCGTGCCCTTGTAATGCACGGTGACCGTGTCGCCGATGGCCGGCGTCCTGCCCGTCCCCGCCGTGAGGACCTGGTACTGCAGGCCGCTGGCGGTCGTCGTCACGCCGGGTTTCGTTGCGTTCGCGGCAAGGTAGGCCTTGCCGGCAGCCGCCGCCTTCTCGCTGGCCGCTGCCTGTTCCTTCTCGCGCTGTGCGGTGACTTTCTGCTGCAGACCAGCGAGCGCAGCGCTCATCTCGTCTTGCGACAGCTTCGCCTTGCCGCCGGAGCGGCCATCTTCGATGCCCTTCAGGATGTCCTGCGGGCGCGGCTCGATGGCGACCAGGTCGCGGCCGAGTTGATACCCCAGCGCGTACTGCATGCGCGCGGCTTCGTCCATGGCTGTCTCGGCGGCCGGCACTGAAGCGGCGAGCGTCGAGCCGAGGATGAGCATGGCGCAGGTGGGAATCAGTCGCATGAACGTTGCCTCGGTCGGGGGTTGGACGCGCGCGATATTACTGGGACCGCTTGCGGTTGTCCCCGATTTCGAGCGAATCCCCGCGGGCGAAACTTACGCCATGACCTTCCCGGATGCCGCGAACCTGGCCGCCTGGCGGCACGTGCCCAATGCCCTGAGCCTGGTTCGGGTCGCGTGTGCGCCGGTGCTCGTGCTGCTGGCGGCGGCGGGAGAGCAGACGATCTACACCTGGGTGCTGGTACCGGCACTCCTGACCGATGCCGCGGATGGCTGGATCGCCCGCGGTTTCGGGCTGCAGTCCAAACTCGGGGCACGACTCGATTCGCTCGGGGATTCGCTCATCTGGTGCGCCGGCCTTGCCGGGTTGATCGCGTTTCAGCGCGACGTAATCGCGGCTCATCGCTGGCTGATCGGCGCGGTGGTGGCGGGCTGGATGCTCGAGAACGTGCTCGCCTGGCTGCGCTATCGCAGGCTCTCCAGCTTTCACACCGTGTTGTCGAAGATTGCCGGTGTCCTGCTCAGCGTCTACATCGGGGTCCTGTTCCTGTTCGGCCATTGGGACTGGCTGCTGTGGCTGGCCGCCATGGCCAGCGTCCTTGCGAGCGCCGAGGAGCTCTGGCTGCTCGCGTTGCTGCCGCAATGGCGCGCGGACGTGAAAGGGGTCTGGTGGTTGCGGCGGGAGGCGAGTCCCTGAGACGCTGCGGCGGCCCGGTGCGGAATCCACGGAGGCCGTGCCGGTGGCCAAGGTCCTAGGCTAGCCCGACAGCCGGGACACCCATGAAGACGATCATCGAGCCCTTTCGCATCAAGACCGTCGAGCCGATCCGGCTCACGACGCGGGACGAGCGTGTCGAGCTGCTGCGCCGCGCGCACTGGAACCTGTTCGCGATCCACGCCGACGACGTGATCATCGACCTGCTGACCGATTCCGGCACCAGCGCCATGAGCGCGGAGCAGTGGGCCGCAGTCATGCGCGGGGACGAGTCCTACGCCGGCTCGCCGTCCTATTATCGCTTCGAGTCCGCCGTGCGCGAATTGATGCCGTATCGCCACATCATCCCGACACACCAGGGGCGCGCGGCGGAAGCGATCCTGTTCTCGATCATCGGCGGACACGGCAAGATCGTGCCATCGAATACACACTTCGACACGACGCGCGGCAACATCGAGGCTACTGGTGCCGAAGCGGTGGACCTCGTCATCGCCGCAGCGCACGACCCGGCCAACCGGCATCCTTTCAAGGGCAACATGGACGTCGCGCGGCTCGAGGCCCTGCTCGGCACGTCGGCGGAGCGTGTGCCGCTCGTGATGCTGACCCTCACCAACAACGCGGGTGGCGGCCAGCCGGTCAGCCTGGAGAACGTCCGGGCCGTCGCCGAGGTGGCGCACCGTCACGGCAAGCCGCTCTTCATCGATGCCTGTCGCTTCGCCGAGAACGCGTGGTTCATCAAGTGCCGCGAAGCGGGCCAGTCGTCACGGTCGGTCACCGACATCGTGCGCGACGTGTTTGGCGCCGCGGACGGCATGACCATGAGCGCCAAGAAGGATGCGTTCGCCAACATTGGCGGCTGGCTCGCCTTGAACGACGACGCGCTCGCGGCGGCAGCGCGCAACCGGCTCATCCTGACCGAGGGGTTCCCCACCTACGGCGGCCTGGCCGGCCGCGACCTCGACGCGATCGCCGTCGGGCTGCGCGAGATCGTCGACGAGCAATACCTGCGCTATCGCGTGCGCACCAACGAATACATTGGCGAGAAGCTCATGGCGCTGGGCATCCCGATCGTGCAGCCGGTCGGCGGGCATGCGGTGTTCGTCGACGCGAGGCAATTCCTGCCGCACATACCCCCGCTGCAGTATCCGGGCCAGGCGCTTGCTGTCGCCCTGTACGAGCGCGGGGGCATCCGGGCGTGTGAGATCGGCACCGTGATGTTCGGGCTCAGGCCCGACGGAACCGAGGTGCCGGCCGAAGCGGAGCTGGTGCGCCTGGCGATGCCACGCCGCGTGTACACGCAGTCGCATGCCGACTACGTCGTCGAGGTGTTCGAGGAGATCGTGGCGGAGCGCGAGCGGCTGCGCGGATTCCGGATCGAGCAGCAGCCGGCGCAGCTGCGCCACTTCACGGCGCAGTTCGCTCCGCTCTGACAGCGTGCGGTCCGCCGCCTGCCCGCTGCAGCGGATTCCACGTTGGCAGCAAGGGGCCTCGCGGTTTAGTCTAGAGGGCCACGGTCCACAGCCATTGCTTCCCTGCCAGCCCACCCTCATGAACGCCAAGAAGCCGAGTTCCACCCGACGCAAGCCCCGTACTGACGCGCCGCGCCCGAGATCGGGCAGGTCGTCCCGGACGGTGGCGCGCACCGCCGCCAAGGGCGACATCGCGCCGCGACTGACCGCGGATGGCATCGAGCGATTCTCCGTCAGCGAGGCCGTCGACGCCGCGCACGAGTCGAAGGCGTTTGCTGTCGGCGACATCATGAGACGCGCGCTGCAGGAGAACCCGGCCTCGGCCAGCGAGTCGCTGGAGGCGATTCTTGACGGGGCCTCGCCGGACGACGTCGACGCGCTGCGCAAGGTGCTGCTGCACCGCGGCGACGAGGCGCGCGAACTGCGCCGTGCAAGCGAGGACTCCGAGCTCTCCGAGGGGTGGCGCGACGGCGCCTACCCCTATCGCAACCTGATGTCGCGCAAGTCCTACGAACAGCACAAGTACCGGCTGCAGGTCGAGTTGCTGAAGCTGCAGGCGTGGGTCAAGGAGACCGGCGCCAGGGTCGTGATCCTGTTCGAGGGGCGCGATGCAGCGGGCAAGGGCGGCACCATCAAGCGCTTCATGGAGCACCTGAACCCCCGCGGTGCCCGCGTCGTCGCGCTCGAGAAGCCGAGCGACGTCGAGCGCGGGCAGTGGTATTTCCAGCGCTACGTCTCCCAGCTGCCGACCGCCGGCGAAATCGTCCTGTTCGACCGCTCCTGGTACAACCGGGCGGGCGTCGAGCGGGTCATGGGGTTCTGCACTGACGAGGAGTACGCCGAGTTCATGCGGCAATGCCCCGAGTTCGAGCGCAACCTGGTGCGCAGCGGCATCCACGTGATCAAGTTCTGGTTTTCGGTCAGCCGGAAGGAGCAGCGCCGCCGGTTCAAGGAGCGCAGGTCGCACCCGCTCAAGCACTGGAAGCTCAGCCCGATCGACCTGGCCTCGCTCGACAAGTGGGACGAGTACACGACGGCCAAGGAATCGATGTTCTTCTACACCGATACCGCCGATTCGCCGTGGACCGTGATCAAGTCGGACTGCAAGAAGCGCGCTCGGCTGAACTCGATGCGGTACATCCTGCACCGGCTGCCGTATACGAACAAGGACAGCGACCTGATCGGGCCAATCGACCCGCTGCTGGTCGGGCGTGCCAACGTGGTGTACGAGCGCGGCGAGCGGCACGCGATCGCGATGGTCTGATCGCCAGGTGCCGGTGTTACGGTTTCGGTTCGTGCGCGGCATCGACAAGCGATGCCG
>JBAVJR010000395.1:0-5514 GCA_049687855.1 Steroidobacteraceae bacterium
GGAATCGGCTCGAGGCGGTCCGCGACGCGCAGGCCGATCGCTACGCGCGGGACGCGCTGGACCATGCCATCGCCGAGCGGGCGTACGGATGAGCCTCGAGAGCCTGATCGTCGGCTTGCAGTGGCTGTTCCTCGGCTACTTCGTCGTGCTGAACGGTGTCTACCTGGCGCTGAACCTGATTGCGCTGTTCGAGCTGCGTCGCCACCTGGGAACGCGCGTCACCGAGACCGGCAGCGCGCTGGCGGCGGAACTCGACCTGCCGATCAGCGTGGTCGTGCCGGCCTACAACGAGGCCATGACGATCGGCGAGTCGGTACGCGCGCTGCTGCAGCTCGAGTACCCGCACTTCGAGATCGTGGTGGTCAACGACGGCTCGCGCGATGCGACGCTCGACACGCTGGTCAAGGAATTCTCGCTGCGCCCGTTCCCCGAGGCCTATCGCGTCCGCCTCGCGACACAGCCCATCCGTGCCGTGTACCGCTCGGTGATCTACCCGCAGCTGCGGGTGATCGACAAGGCCAACGGCGGCAAGGCCGACTCGGTCAACGTGGATATCAATGCCGCGCGTTACCCGATCTTCTGCGTGATCGACGCCGATTCCGTACTGCAGCGCGACAGCCTGCGGCGCGCCGTGCAGCCGTTTCTCGACGACTCCACCACGGTGGCGACCGGCGGCACGGTCCGCATCGCCAACGGTTGCCGGGTGAGTGGCGGCTTCCTCGAGGAGGTGGGCCTGCCGCGGCATCCGCTGGCGATGTTCCAGATCGTCGAGTACCTGCGTGCGTTCCTGTTCGGTCGCCTCGGCTGGTCGCCGTTGAACGCGCTGCTGATCGTCTCCGGCGCGTTCGGCCTGTTCCGCAAGGAGGCGGTCGTGGCGGCAGGGGGCTTCCGAGCCGACACGATCGGCGAAGACATGGAACTCGTGGTGCGCATGCACCGCGTGCTGCGCGCGCAGGGCCGGCCCTACCGGATCTGCTACGTGCCCGACCCGGTCTGCTGGACGGAGGCGCCGGAGGACCTCAGGACCCTGGCCCGGCAGCGGATCCGCTGGCAGCGCGGCCTGATCGAGAGCCTCAAGCTCAACGCGTCGCTGTGCTTCAACCCGCGTGCCGGCAGCGTCGGCATGCTGGCGTTCCCGTTCTTCCTGCTGTTCGAATGCCTCGGGCCGCTGATCGAGGTCGTCGGCTTCGCGGCACTGGTCGCGGCGGCGTTCGCCGGCCTGCTGTCGTTCGAAGCGTTTGCGGTCTTCACCGGGCTGACGATCGTGCTCGGCATCCTGTTATCGACCAGCGCTTTCGTGTTCGAGCAGATGTCGTTCCACGTCTACCCGCGCACCGGCCAGACGCTGCGCCTGTTCGCGTTCGCCGTGCTGGAGAATTTCGGCTACCGCCAGTTGAACTCCGTGTGGCGCGTCATCGGAATGTTCCAGCACCTGCGCGGAAAACCTGCCAAGTGGGGCGAGATGAAGCGGCTGGCCACCTGGCATCGTCCCGGCTGAGGCCTTGGCCTGTAACTCGCCAGCACCAGTGCGGCAGCCTCGATTCCAAAAGGCGCTCTACGACGCGTTCAGTCAACCTGATGCGCTGTCAGGAACATGGACTTTTCCAAGGCAGTAAAGAAGTCCTGGTACGGCTTGGGATCCTCCACGGCCTTGTCCATGTACTGCGCGTTGGCCCGGACCAGCATCTGGTTAGTGCCGCGGGGTCGTGCAGTCACCGTCATCCGGAGCTGATAGCCCGACAGCTTCGTCGCACTGACAGTCCCGAGATCGAGGTCCGCCTTGTCAACCACGAAGCTCAGATCCTGCAGCGTGGAGATCACGGACCGGAGCGTCTGTGTCTTGTCTGCGGTATCGAACGCGCGCTGCTGGTAGCTGCGCAATTGAACCGCGCTCTGCTCCGAGCCCATGATGACCTTCGTTGACGGCGCGCAGCCGGCGAGCAGTACGGCAGCCAGGAGCGCTGCCACGGTTCGATGGTTATGCATCAGATTGCCTGCAATTCGAGGAATATGCTCTTGGACAACCGGTCGAAAAACTCCTGATAGACCGCTGGCTCTTCGATCGAATCGATGCGCGTCAACTGGTTCTCGACATTCCAGACCAGGCGCTGGATCGTGATCCTCAGGATCTGGGAGTCGGCTCTGGGCGTACCGTCCGCCGCAAGAGCCGGGCGAGTCACGAGAGACACGCGAATCTTCTGTGTCTTGTCCACGGGGTAGTAAGCGCCAAATAGCGCAAGCGCAACAGCAGCCGTGATCTGTCCCGCGTTCCATGCGGATCTATCCTTGGAGGCAACGATGACGCCGAGCCTGGTCTCGCTCTCATCGATATTGAAACCAAGATCCTGGAGCACGCCGGCCGATGCCGCGAGCAGATTGGTTTCGGTGATGCCGTCCAGCCGTCGCGACTGCAGCTGGCGGCGCTCGAGCGAGTCAGGCGTTGGCGTGAGTGCGTCTTCAGGAATGGTCGCACACGCGGCAAGGACAGCAGCTGCCGATAAAGCAATCAGCAGCCCCCTGGTTCCAGGGCGCCCGCGGCTGGACGTGGTCATGTTCGGACTCAGAAGCTGGAAGTGTGGTACGCGAAGTCCCGGACTTTCTTGGCGTCATCAAACTTGATGATGACCGTGAGGGTCTTCTGGCTGGTTGACGATGCGCCTGCGTTGCGGCCGGCACTTCCTCCGACTCCACCACCCACCCCGGACCCGCCGCCGAGGATCAGGGCGCTCAAGCCGCCGCTGCTCGTCGAGTACGCAACGTCGGTGGAGATCTTGTCGTAAATCCAGACCTCCCGGCGTTCCTCGTCGGTGCTCACGATGTTCGGTGAGCCAAGCACTGTGGCAACCTCTGCGCCGGACATGCCGACGCGAATCTCTTTCTGTACCGTCCCGACGGTGACTCGGTCACTGGTCGGATTATTAACGTCAGCGCGGTGCTCCGACGCCGACATGCAGGCCGGGAGAGCGACAATAGCGGCGGCCAGTACCAGCAGGCGGGCGTTTCGCAAGCGCATGACGTCACCTCGGCTAAATGCTTCGATCGATGTTGTCCCTGCAGAACACCGCCAAGGTACCCCTCGCCTGCCTTTGCGTCCACAAGGCGAGCGACGACCGACGTCCGACATCGACCATTCAAGAATGAGACAAGCTCGCGACTCTCATCGAGAAATGTGTCCTGAACCCTGGTCAGTGTGCGACGCCTGCTGGACGAATACTGCAGTCAGGGTTCAACGCCTGTTCACATCCAGGACGTAGAAGCCGCAGCGACCAGCGCGGTTGTCGGCTTCCGGGAACTGGTTTGGTCCACGGTGACTTGGTCACCGACATCGACTTGGACTAGACGTATACAAGCGGCAGAGGCGGCCGAATCGCTCTTTCAGCGTCGTGGAATGAAGCCAGGGGGTCGGCACTCGGCTTGCTGTTCGAGATGCAGTTCCCTGCGCAAGCCGGCACTTGGCGTTGCACTACTGGATGCCTCCTGTGAGCGCATCCTTCGGGAGATACTCGTGAGTACAACATTGCATCATCGCGATTCCATCGGTGCAGCCCTGCTCGGACTTTCGCTCATGGTGACCGCGAACGCGGCCATCTCCGGCGAGGTGAGCCAGGTGGCCCCGATGTACGCCCTCGACTTCGTCGGCACCGCGGCGACCGGCTATGGTCTCAACGACGCGGGAGACGTGGTCGGCAAGTCCTACACCGATCCGGGCTGCGGCCCCTTCTGCCTGCCGCCGGAAGAAATCGTCGTGTGGCGGGGCGGAAACCGGACCGTATTGCCTCTCGTCCCGGGGTTCTCGAGCAGCTACCAGTACCCGTTCTACATCAACAACCAGGGCCTGATCGGCGGCGAGGTCGGAATAATCGGCAGCACTACGCACGCCGCAGTCTGGACCCCGAACGGCACCGGCTACACGGCTCAGGATCTGGGCGTCCTGCCTGGGATGTCGAGCGCCGACGTCGCTGGCATCGACGATGAGGGCCGCATGGTCGGGTGGACGACGCTCGGCGGCGCGATTCCATCGGCCGCAGCGCCTTTCATGTGGTCGCAATCGACCGGCATGGTGGACCTCAAGGCGTATGGCTATCCCAACGAGCGCCCCGCGGCGATCAGCCCCGGCGGCAAGGTCGTAACCTGGAACTTCTGGTACCAGCTGGGTAATCCGTCCAGTGCAGTGTCGCTGCCGGCTCCGCCCCGGGGATTCGTCGGGGCGGGATCCAATGGCAGCGCCATCAACGACGCCGGGGACCAGGCCCATTTCCTGGTCTCCACCAGCACTCAGAACCTCGTGTACCCGTTCCGGCTGTCCAATGGCGGCGCCTGGCAGATGATTTCCAGCTTCGGCACCGGCCACTTGTCACGCTCGGGCATGGGCTCGATCAACAGCGCACAGGATGTCACCTTTACCGCGGGCAGCACCGGGATGGTCGCCGCGGGTCCCGCGGGCGTGGGCCAGCCCCTTGCTGCACTCGTGTCGCCCGCCTACGCCGGATCAACGGTGGGCGTCGGCGGACCCATGAATGCCTCAGGCCAGATACTGGCCCAGGTCATGATCGGCCGCAGTCAACGGCTGATGAAGATGACGCCGGTCACCGCGTGCGCGGCAAACTGCCTCGTGTCGAGTTCGCTGGTGATGACCGGGCAGTTCGTGCAGGACCCGAAGTCTCCGGGCAGCTGCTACCAGGGCGGGACGATGTACAACCTCAGCTCGGCGAAGGTGACGGTCACCAGCGAGACGGGAGCCGCCCTTGGCAACGTGCAGGTCAGCGGCCGGTTCCTGGATGACTACTGGACCAACCACCCGGTCACTGGGACGACCAACGCTTCTGGCATCGTGAGCTGGACCTACAAGGGACCCTGCGGCGTGGGCGCGGTCGCGTTTCTCGTCGAGAACGCATCGCTCGGCACACGGAACTTCGATCGGACCCGGGGAACCCTCGCCAGCTACGTGATTCCCGGCACGACTCCCCCGTCTAACCAGGCGCCCGTTCCCGTTCCCGTCGTGACCTGTGTGGCCGGCCGGAGCTGCACTTTCAACGGCACCGGTTCGTTCGATCCAGACGGATCGATCGTGGCGTACCGGTGGGCCGGTTCGAACGGCTCAACGCTCTCGACTCAAGCGTTATTCACCAGGACGTACACGAAGGCAGGCAAATACACGGCGATTCTCTATGTGACAGACAACGGCGGCCTGACCGCGTCCAAGTCGGTCAGGTTCACGGTCTTGCGCTGACCGTCGCTTCAGCCCCGCGGGAATCGGCGGGAAATTGACCGGCGTCCCGGCCCGGAATCCTAGTCAAACTTCAACGCCTGTTCACAGGCCTGCGCAGGAGACGACTTCGGCGTGCAAGCGGGCCGCCGCCGCCGGCTCGGTCGCTGCACGACGGATAAGCGCCAGGGCGCCGGCCTGTTGCTCCCCGGTGGCCGACGCCTGCCCGTGGACCGCGACCGCGTACTCGCTCAGGTCCTGCACAAACACGCCGAACATCCGGTCGACGTGGTTCTCGTCGAGACCGG
>JBAVJR010000396.1:0-6008 GCA_049687855.1 Steroidobacteraceae bacterium
CTCCCGCGCCGAGGCCCTCGGCGCAAGCGCGACGGCTCGCTGCAGGCTCAGCCATGCCTTCGGGTTGTCGGCAGGATCCATCGCCGCATTCACGTGCGGGCCGAGGACCAGCGCCGCGCCCCACCAGCACATCGCGCAATCGGGATCGAGTTGCGCCGCCTTGAGGTACGAGCGCTCGGCGGCATCGTGATTGAAGCCGAACGTGAGCATCAATGCCTGGTTGAACCAGCGCTGCGCTTCCGGTTTGCTCGTCGTGATCCTGAATTCGTAGGTGCCCAGCCCGGTCAGCAGCGTGGCGCCGATCGGCGCCTCGACCGGTGCGGGCGGCGGCGCCGCGATCACCCTGGAGTTGTGGGTCCCGATGATGACCCCGGCGAGTGCCGCCGACAGGAGAGCGGCTACTACAAGGATGCGGTTCATGGATTCCCCCTCCACTGGCCGACCCGACCGTGCGCACCATGCGCGCGATCGACGGCCCGGTTGGTTGGACGCGGTTTACTCTTCCAGTGAGACTCTGTCCAGAGTCGGGGCTCAGCGGGCTCTCCGGCGGCCTCAGAATTCGTCCTTGCCGGAGAGTTCCTTCTCGACGCGGTCGGCGCTGTACATCACGACTTCGATGACTTCGCGCAGCGCCGCCGCATCGGCGTCGGCATTCACCTGCGCCGAGAAGACGACGAGGTACTCATCCTTGCCCTGGTTCACCTGCCAGGCGCCCAGGACCATGCGGACGTCCTCCTGCAGCAGGTGAACGGCAAGGTCCGCGGGCACAGTGCCTTTGCCACGCGCGGCCACGGACCAGACGTCGCGGACTTCCAGCGGCGGCAGCGCAGTCGTTCCGGACGCGACCCACACCCGCTGGCTGCGGGTTTCGTCGACCGTGTAATCGAGCCGGTAGTCGCCTGCATCAATCAGGAAGCCGAGTTTCGCGCTATTGAGCGCGGACTCGACGCGCGGATCCGGAGCGCCGGCAGCAGCTTGCGCCTGCGCGCGTGCCCCGCCGCCCACCGCCAGGACCAGCGACAAGGTCGCCAGGAGGCGCAGCGACGTGATCCGGCTCACGGCGCGCCTTGCTTTGGAAAATCGACGCGCGCGGGACCGCGATAGCGTGGCCGCACGACGACTGTGCCGGCGAGCTTGTCATGCCAGCCCTGCTTGCGTGGATCGAACGCCACCCAGACGATGCCTGCCATCAGCGGCAGCATGGAAACGTAATACCCCAGGTAACGCACGATCAATTGCCGGGTGCTCGGCTTGCCGCCCGTCGCGGCGTCCACGATCCGGGCGCCGATGGCCATCTTGCCGGGCGTCGCCTGTCGGTAGATCCAGAAGACGACGACCGCGACCGCCGGCAGCAGCCAGTTGATGAGGAAGTCGGCCGGTCCCTGCAGGAACGATTCAGACGTCCAGTAACGGCTGCCGTAGACGAAGGTCACCAGTGGCATGCAGATGAGCAGCAGCAGGACCGTGTCGATCAGGGCCGCGCCCACGCGGGCCCAGAACCCGACGTACTCCAGTTCGTCCGTATCCTGGGCGACCTGGGCCTGGGCGGGCATCACGGCTTCACCGCTTCGCAGCTGACTTCGACGCCCACGGCGAACCACTTGCGCTGCGCCCGGAACACGCTCTGCTCCGTCTTGCCTGGGTCGACGTTGATGCTGTTGCGGTACGGTGTCTGCGGCGAGGCGTCGTACCGCAACTTGCAGCGGACTTTCCGGTCCGTGTCGTTGGTGAGCTTCACGACCAGCATGCCCGTCATTGCGACGGGTTCGATCTTGATGTCCAGGTCGTTCAGTTCCGGATGAATCTCGACCGTGTAAGTCTGCCCGAACGCGGCTGGCGCCATCAGCACGGTCAGCGCCAGCGCGCAGGCGGCCCTGTTCAGGCGACCAGGTCGGTGACCTGCTGCGCCATGTACAACACCAGCGCGCTCAACATGACGTAACCGAAGATTTCCATGATCGCTTTCCTCCTTGAAGCACCGGGCTGGCGCAAATCCTACAGTGATCATGCTAGGTCTCCAGGGTCTGTGATGCCAGCGGATAGCGACGATCCGTGCGGCCGCCGCGACGAAATGAGACGAAATCAAGCAAGCCCGGTGTTCATTCCTGCCGGCGCTTGCGACCGGGTTGCAACGCGACGATCGTCACGCTCGAATCGAGCGGATCGAACAGGATCCGCGCCTCGCCGCGTTCGAGCTGCCGCAACACCTGCGCAACTTTCTGCTCGTGCGAAAAGGTGCGATCACCGTAGTCAGTGCCCTCGCGCAGGATGTAGTTGTCGATCACGCCTTGCAGCGCGCCGGCGGACAATTCGGCATGGGGCACGGCGACCGGCTCGGGTCGCTCCTGCGGGTCTTCCCAGCTGTCGTTCAACGGATCGGGACCCTGGCAGCAGCGGCTCGTTGATCCATCGTCAGTGCGCCATCAACGTCGGTCCGCCCTTCGCTTCCGCACGCTGGTACGCCGGTCGCGCACGCATGCGCTTGTGGTACGCGTCGATGTGCGGGTACTTGCCGCCCGCGGCCGAGCGCGCCAGCAGCGCTTCAATCCCGAAGCTCATCTGGAAGTCCGCCATACTGAGGTGGCTGCCTGCGAACCACGTGTTCTGCGCGAGGTGAACCTCGATGAAGTCGAGCGAGTTCTGCAGGTTGGGATCGATCAGCGTCGACTGCACCTTGTCGCACAGGCTGCGCGCGATGGGCCTGGCGAAGAACGGCATCGGTCGCGTGGGGATGGTGCTGAACACCAGCTTCATCACCAGCCAGTTCATGAGCGAGCCTTCGGCGTAATGCATCCAGTACTTGGCCTGCCAGTACGTCGGTGTTCCCGCTGCGGGCGCCAGTTGCAAGAGTTCGCCGGTGCCGAGGTGCCCGAATTTCTCGACGATGTACTCGATGATGACGGCGGATTCCGCGATCACCGTGCCGTCGTCGGTCACCACCGGAGACTTGCCGAGCGGATGAATGGCCTTGAGTTCCGGCGGCGCCAGGCGCGTGACTGTATCGCGCCTGTATACCTTGAGCTCGTACGGAGCACCGAGCTCTTCAAGCAGCCAGAGGATGCGCTGTGAGCGCGAGGTTTCGAGATGGTGGACGGTCAGCATTGCCCCTCCCCCGCTCACTTGACGAGCCTGATCACGCCGCACGCTTCGCGCGTGCCGCCAGCACAGCCCTTCTTGAGCTCCGACTCCTCGTCGCAATACGTGTCGGCCTGCGTATGCACGACGATCGCGCTGCCATCCGTGTCGAAAATGCTCAGGCGACCCGGCGCCAGCGTGACGCGGTTGGTCGTGTGCCTGAACGTGCCGACACCATTCCTGACGTCGATGTTGACCAGGTCACCCATGTGGAACGGGTGATTGATGTCCGTCGCCGGGATCGTGTCCAGCGCCGAATCGGGCCTTGATTGCCCCGCGGGACCCGGATCGTGGTGGCCGCCCGCCGCGGCACATGGCTCGCAGGCGCCGACCTCGTGGATGTGCACGGCGTGCTTGCCATCGGGCAGACCCTTCACCTTGAGTTCGACGGTCACTTCCTTCACGCCCTCGGGCGTCACCTGTTCCTCGAGCCTGGCCGTGCCCGTGATGGCCGCGTTGGTGCAGCCCTTCAGGTCGGCAACGGCGGCATGGCCGTCGGCCGCGGCAACGACCGGCAGCAGGATGACGCTCGCCAGGATGAATTTCACGGTGGGATGCACTGCAGGTTCCTTTTGTCAGTCGCTTCGTTGTTCAGGGATAGACCACCGCGATGTGCGGTACGTTCGTCACGCCAGGCTGCTTGAGCAGGAAAGTGCGCAGGAACGTCGTGAGCTGCTTTTCACAGAGCGCCATGATGGCGGGCTCGGACGCCAGTTGCTCACCCCTGGCCTGCGCACGCTTCGACGCCTCCGCGTACAGCTTCAGTGCCGCGGCTGCTTCATCGGTGAGCAGGCCGCCGGAAAGCACCTTGTACTTCAGGTTGGTCACGGCCGGTGTCGCGACCAGTCGCGGCTTGCCGACCGCGACCACGATGCCGTCCGGGCCGGACTTGACGTCGTACCGGTCGGCCGAGAGATCGTAACCGAAGGAATACTCGACCGAATACCAGATCGCGATCGTACCCGTCGAATGGAACCCGAGCACGGACTGATCGATGACCTGCGTCACCGCATTCGGCTGGCTGACCGTCGCGGCCAGGAATCTCTGCTGCGCGGCCAGCTGCTTCTTGCCTTCCTGCAGGTAACGCACGTACGTCGTGTAGCCGAGCAGCGACCGCTCGCTCTCGGTGACTGAATCCTGCAGCAGGCTGGCCCGTTCGTTGGCGGAACGGACCTGTGCCTGCATGACGAAGAACGTCACGGCGGTCGCGATCGCGGCAGATCCGACCAGCCAGGGGGTACTTACGGGACGCTTCATGCGACTCTTGCCTCGACCAACGATGCGGCTTGACCGGTCCGGTCACCAGTCAATATAGCCGTTCAGGGCCGGTTGCGGCCGAGCTTGTCGTGACTGCTGACCCAGTCGCCGGCCAGCACGGCCGATCCCAGGGAGACGTCTCCGGCCAGCACGACGGCCGCCATGATTTCCGCCAGCCGGTCGGCCTTGCCGGGGCCGTAACAACCGAGCATTTCCAGGCATTCGCGTTGGGTGGCGAGGCCCGTGCCTCCACCATAGCTCGCGACGATCAGGGACGGTAGCGTGACCGACCAGTAGTAGTCGCCGTTTTCCAGCAACTGCGCGTAGGTGATGCCGGCGTGCGACTCGGCGACGTTGGCCACGTCCTGGCCGGTAGCGATGAACATCGCCGCAAGGCCGTTGGCGGCATGCGGGCCGTTATTGGCCGAGCCCGCCATGAACGAACCAGCCTGGCTGATCTGTCGCGAGCGGAACAGCGTCTTCGCGTCGACACGCATCAGCCGTTGCAGCGTCTCGTTGCGGATCGTCACTTCCGCGATCACGCGGCGGCCGCGCGTGCGCAACGTGTTGATGGCCGAGTGCTTCTTGTCGGTATCGATCGAGCCCGAGAGGACGTAACTCGGGTGCAGCGGGTGCTGGGCCTTGATCCATTCGCACGCGGCCAGCGTCGCCTTGCCCGTCATGTTCTGGCCGGCTGCATCGCCCGTCGTGTAGTTGCAACGCGTGTACAGCAGGTTGCCGACGGCATACTGCTCGATGTCGGTCAGCCTGCCGATCCGCGTCGTGGCTGCGGCAGCGGCGCGGATGGCGTCGAAGTGCTCGACGAGCCACTGCCCGAAATCGCGCGCCTCACGCGCACTGGCGAATTCGAAGACCGGCGCGCGCTGCATCGAGCGCTTGACCACCGTGACGGTCACGCCGCCGCTTTCGCTGAGCAGGCGCATGCCACGGCTGTAACTCGCCACCAGCGTGCCTTCGGTGGTGGCAAGCGGAACATAGAAATCTCCCGTCGCCTGTTCGCCGTTGACCCGCAACGGTCCGGCCAGGCCGATCGGCACCTGGGCCACGCCGAGATAGTTCTCGATGTTGCCGGCGACCTGCGCCGGGTCGACGGTGAACGAACCCACATGCTGCAGTGACGCGCCAGTGCGGCCAGTCACGAACTCGCGCCGTTGCTGTGCCATCTCCGCCGTGTAGTCGTTGGCGGGACTGCGGGGTACTGGAATGCGGTCGTTCACGCTCCCTCCTCGGCACGTCGGCGCGAACCCGGCCGCCCGACAGCTCTCAGAACCAGTTGAAGTTGAAGCTGATGCTCACGCGCTCTGCAGGCACGGGGTTCGGCGGAACTTCGTGCCGCAGCCAGCTCTCGAACAGCAGCACGGTACCGGCCGCAACGGGCATGGTCACCCACGGCTGGTTCTCGGGCCCTGCATGCGCCATGCGGGGCGGCGCTGCCATGTAACGATCGAGGCGTGGATCCTCGAGTTTCAGGCCAGGCACGCCCCGGGGCGTGCGCACGTAGTACGTTCCGCTGATCGTGGAGAGCGGATGCAGGTGCAAGCCGTGCGTGACCCCGCGGGGCATCATGTTGATCCAGCAATCCGTCATCGACAGGT
>JBAVJR010000397.1:0-3658 GCA_049687855.1 Steroidobacteraceae bacterium
GCGTCGGGCTGTTCGCGGATTGGGAACTCGACCTGTGGGGTCGCGTGCGATCCGAGCGCGCGGCCACGGCGGCGGGATACGAATCAATCGTCGCAGATACCGAGTACGCCCGGCAGTCAGTGGCCGCGCTGGTGGCGAAAGGCTACTTCCTCGCAGTTGAAGCGACACTGCAACTGCGACTCGCCGAGGACACGGTCGCGACCTCGCAGCAGCTGGTCTCGTTTGCAGAACAGCGGCAGCGTATCGGCAGGGGCGATGGCTACGACATCGTGTTGGCGCGTGCCAATGTGGAGACGTTCCGCGATACGGTCGAGAAACTCAAGTTGTCGCGCGAGCAGGCCTTGCGCGCCCTCGAGGCGCTCGTCGGACGTTATCCGGCAGCGGATGTCGAGGTCGCAACGCAACTCACGAAACCGACGGAGCCGGTACCTGCGGGCGTACCGTCCGAACTCCTTGAGAGGCGCCCGGACGTCGTGGCAGCGGAACGGCGTGTCGCCGCGGCGTTCTTCGGCGTCAAGGAGGCGCAGGCGGCCCGTTTGCCCACCATCAAGCTCACGGCCTCGGCCACGAGCCTGACGAGCGACATGATCGTGCTGCAGGACCTGGACCAGCCCGTCTGGAGTCTCGGCGGCAGCCTCCTGCAGCCGGTTTTTTATGGCGGTGCGCTGCAGACGCAGGTCCGTATCCGCACGGCCGAGCAGAAGCAGGCCATCGCCGAGTACGGCCGCATCGGCGCGCGCGCGTTCGCGGAGGTCGAAGACGCACTGTCGGCCGAGTTCGCCGCGGGCCGGCGCGAAGCCATACTTGCGCGCGCGGTCGTCGAGAACCAGACGGCGGTTGCGTTCGGCCAGCAACGCTTCAAGGTGGGCTCCGGTGACCTGCGGGCGGTGTCGCAGCAACAACTCGCCGTGCTCGGGACGACATCCGCGTTGCTGCGAGTGCAGTCCGAGCGGCTCGTCCAGCGCGTCAACCTGTACCTGGCCCTGGGCGGAGGATTCGACGCGGCACCGGCAGCTCAGCCGGTTGCTCAGACCAAGGAGTAAGTCATGACCTGGCTGCAAGGGATCCTGCAGTCGCACCCGAAGATCGCGGTCGTCCGGCTCTCTCTGTTCGCCATGGGCGGCTTTGCCGCCAGCCTGCAGGCTGCGGACCTGCCGAGGATCCGCGTGCTCGCGACCGGCGGCACGATCGCGGGCGCACAGGCGAGTGCGACGGACTATGGTTACAAGTCCGGCGCCTACGACTTGAACGCGTTGCTGAGCACCGTGCCGAACCTCGACAAGCTGGCCATCATCACGGGCGAGCAGGTGGCGAACATCGGCAGCCAGGACATGAATGACGAGGTCTGGCTCAAGCTCGCGAATCGTGTCAATGCAGTTCTGGCCGAGCCTGGCATCAACGGCGTGCTGATCACTCACGGCACGGATACGCTGGAAGAGACCAGCTATTTCCTGTCGCTGGTCACGAGGAGCGACAAGCCGGTGGTAATGGTCGGCTCGATGCGCCCGGCAACGGCAATCAGCGCCGACGGGCCCGGCAACATCTACAACGGCGTGGCCGTGGTCGCTGATGCGCGTGCCAGGGGCAAGGGCACGCTCGTCGTCCTCAACGACACGATTCACTATGCGCGCAACGTGATGAAGACCGACACCACCAGCGTGCAGACGTTCCAGAGTCTGAATCGCGGACCGGCGGGCGTGGTGCACACCGGCAAGATCGAGTGGTTCGAGCCGATGGACAAGAAGCTGGGTAAGGCGAGCGAGTTCTCGGTGGACGGGCTCGACAAGCTGCCACGAGTCGACATCATCTACGCGCACGCCAACATGAGTGCCGACCTGATCGATGCGGCCATCAAGAACGGTGCCAAGGGCCTCGTGATCGCGGGCGTGGGCGACGGCAACATGACGACGCCGGCGCTCGACGCCGTGAGTCGCGCAGCCAAGAATGGCATCGTGATCGTGCGCAGCACGCGCCTGGCGGAGGGCATCACGCTCCGCAACAACGAAGTCAACGACGACGAGAAGGGCTTCGTTGCGTCGGGTGAGTTGAACCCGGCCAAATCGCGCGTGTTGCTGCAGTTGGCGCTGACGAAGACGAATGACCCGGTGCGGATCCAGAAGATGTTCTACGAGTATTGAGCCTGCTCATGAGGTTGTTCAGCGGCGCCCGCGAGGCATCGGCCGCGGTGCGGGTCGTGGCGACGGCCTGCTGGTAGGCCGACTGCTTGTCGAGGGCCGGGTCGAGGGCATCGGCGTGGTTGTTGCGGACGGGCGATTGACTTCGGCCGGCAGAGTCGTCGGCCGGTTGCCGCTACCCGGACGCTCTCCCGGGTTATTGGGGTAGTCCGGCGGCACGATCACCACCGGCGGGTATCCACCTGGGTAGTAACCGGGATAATAGCCACCGCCGTAGTAGCCGCCGTAGCCATAGCCCACGCTGACGCTGGTGGAAACCCCGCTGTAGCTGGAGCCGCCGCCGTCGCTGGCGCACCCCGCGAGCGTCATCGCGGCCGTCGTGACAGCCAGCACTGTGGCCAGTCGGGTCAGGAACATTTCAATGCGCGAGCTCATGGCTGCGCCTCCGGGGCCGACACCTGCACAATGCCGACGGGGGCGCCCGTGGGGTCGGCAATGATCGCGACCGTCACGCGGTTCATGGCGAGCGGTTGCAGCAGAACCTTGCCACCTGCGGTCCTGGCGGCCTCGGCGGACGCCGTGGCGTCGGCGACGCGAATGTACGGCAGCCAGGTCGAACTCGTCTTCTTGCTCTGTTTCTGCATGATGCCCGCGCGCGCGAAACCGCCGGAGAGCAGGTTCAGGCCAATGCGCGGACCATCGTCCGCGATCGGCAACGTTTCGTACCCGACGACCGCACGATAAAAGGTGGCGGCTTTTTCCACGTCGACGGTCCAGAGGTCGACCCAGTACCACTCGTTGACGTCGCCGGCGTAGTCGGGTGGGTCGCCGTTCTTCGAGTTGACGACTCCGAACAGGACTCCTTCCGGATCCTTGAATACGGCGGTTTCGCCGCGCTCGCCGAGCATGACGGGCGCGTAGACGACCTTGCCGCCTGCTGCGGTGACGGCGGCAGTGGATGCCTTAACGTCGGCGACCGAGATCAGCCCAACCCAGCGCGCTGACGGTGTCTTGCCCTTCATGGCGCGCTGGTCGAACACCATGCCGCCAATCGGCAGGCCGTCGGCGAGAGCCAGGGTATACGTGTCGCGGTCGTCGTCCCCGCCGTACGTCTCGAAGGTCCAGCCGAATACCTTGCCGTAAAAGTCCGCGGCCGCGGCGACGTCGGACGTCACCAGCTCACCCCAGACGAAACGGCCCGGAGTGTGCTTTCCCGTGGGCGGGTCGACGATCGGCGGCCAGTAGCGATCGCCCGCCTGGGCACTTAGTGCCAGCAGCGAGGCGAGCATGGCCAGCAACCAGCTGCCGTTGGCGCGACGCCGTTCAAGCGAGAAATGAATCATGTCGAGTGAGCCTTTGGGGACGAGCGTTCTGGAGGTCGCACGACTACAGCGCGATGCCCGTGTACCGAGTAGTCAACCGGCGAACTGCAGTAGCCCTTTCGTTTCGAGCCATTCACGGTTGTAGAACCGCGACAGGTACTTCTGTCCGCCATCGCAGAGAATCGTGACGATCGTGTGCCC
>JBAVJR010000398.1:0-1666 GCA_049687855.1 Steroidobacteraceae bacterium
AAGAAGTTCTGTGATTTCCACCAGGGCATGGTCCTGGTCACGGGTTCCACCGGTACCGGCAAGTCGACGACGCTCGCAGCGATGATCGACCACCTGAACCGGACGCGCCGGCTGAACATCATCAGCCTCGAAGACCCGATCGAGTTCGTCCACCGCAGCAAGCAGTCGCAGGTGATCCAGCGCGAACTGCACACGCACCTGCCCTCCTTCGCCGAGGGCGTGCGGGCCGCCATGCGCGAGGACCCCGACGTGATCCTGGTCGGCGAACTGCGCGACGCCGAGACGGTGCGCTGGGCGATGACCGCCGCGGAAACCGGACACCTCGTGCTCGGCACGCTGCACACGACCAGCGCGGTGAAGACGATCGACCGCATCGTCGATGCGTTGCCGCCCGAGGAGCGCGAGCAGACCAAGAGCTTCCTCTCGCAGGGCCTGCTCGGCGTCGTGACCCAGTTCCTGGTGCGCACGCCCGACCTGCGCGGACGCAAGGCCATCTGCGAAGTGATGGTCATGAACCGCGCGATCGGCAAGCTCATCACGTCCGAGCAGTCGCACATGATCCCGTCGCAGCTGCAGACGGGTCGCGAAGCCGGCATGCAGACGCTCGACCAGGCGCTGCTCGCCGCCGTCCAGGCGCGCGAGGTCGATCCGGAGGACGCCTTCAGTTACGCCATGGACAAGAAGCCGTTCGCCCGTTACGTCCCCGAGGGCACCGCGATCCTCAAGGCCGACGTGACGCAGGGAATCTGATGTCCACCAGCACGACGACGCAGATCGCCGGTACCGACTCGCCGCAGCACACGCCGCGGCGCATCGACGAGTTCCTGCACGAAGTGCTGAAGCAAGGCGGCTCCGACCTGCACTTCGTCGCCGGCGACCCGCCGCGCATCCGCCACAATGGCGAACTGCGGTCGCTGCGCGATGCGCCGCTCGACAAGCAGTTCGTGCACGACACGATCATGGACTTCATCACCCGCCGCGCGCAGCAGCAGCTCGAGGAGAAGGACGGCGCCGATTTCGCCTATTCCATCCCGGGCATTTCGCGGTTCCGCGTCAACGTGTTCAGGCACATCGGCGGGCTCGGCGCGGTGCTGCGGGCGATCCCGTCGAAGGCGCTGACGCTCGAGCAGCTCAACATGCCCCAGGCCGTGCGCAGCCTGTGCCGCGTCAACAACGGCCTGATCCTGGTGACGGGCAAGACCGGCTCGGGCAAGTCGACGACGCTCGCCGCGATGATCGACGACATCAACGCCCGCGAAAAAGGCCACATCCTCACGATCGAGGACCCGATCGAGTTCGTGCATCCGCGCAAGAACTGCCTGGTCAGCCAGCGCGAGGTCGGCCTGCACAGCCCGGGTTTTGCCGAGGCACTGCACTCGGCCCTGCGCGAAGACCCGGACATCGTGCTGGTCGGCGAAATGCGCGACCTCGAGACGATCAGCATCGCGGTCACGGCGGCCGAGATGGGCATCCTCGTGATGGGCACCCTGCACACCAACGGCGCGGCGCCCACCGTCGACCGCATCGTCAATGCCTTCCCATCCGACAAGCAGGGGCACGTGCGGACCATGCTTTCGACCTCGCTGCGCGGCGTGATCTCGCAGCAGCTGATCATGCGCGCGGACAAGCGCGGGCGGGTCGCCGCGCTCGAGATCCTCGTCAATAC
>JBAVJR010000399.1:0-9794 GCA_049687855.1 Steroidobacteraceae bacterium
GGTAGTCGAACGTGACGTTCAGGGAATGGGCCTTGCCGCTGCCGAGCGCCTCGCGCTCCGACTCCGCTGCCTCGGCAGCGAATCGCTGGCGTAATTCTGACCGCTGCGCCTCGCGCGCCAGCGCATCGACCATGAACGCGTGCGGCGTCTGTCCGCTACTGGCGGCGAGCTTGGCAATGCGGCGCTTGAGATCGTCGGGAAGCTTCAGGCTGGTGGCCGACATCGGCGGTTCTCCGAGGGGTAGTCAGAATGTACTACCGCACCACCGCAGGAGCAACCCCTTCCCCTAGTGCTGCTTGAACCACTGCAGCGCGAGTTCCGCGACGCGGTCCGGCTGCTCGAGCGGCAACCAGTGCCCCGCGCGTTCGATGCGCTCGTAACGCCAGGGCGCCTGCATGCGCCGCTCCGAATCGCGCATCTGGTCCTCGGCGAGAATATGATCGCCGCTGCTCCAGACGCCGAGCGTCGGCACGGCGCAGTTCTCCCAGGGGCGAAACAGCACGCGACGCAGGTTGGCGCGATACCAGTTGAGGCCGGCCGTCAGGCGGCCCGGTCGCGACATGTCTTTCACGCAATCCTCGATCCGCGGATGCTGCCGTCCCCAGCCACGCAGGCCCGCGTAGCCGCGTTGCGCGAGCCAGCGCTCCGCTGCCCCTGGCACCTGCCACGCGAGCGTGTAGAGGCCCTTGAGCTTCTGCTCGAGCCCCGCCACGGCGTACTGGCGTGGATGCCCCACCGACAGCACAACCTGCGACCGGACGAGCTGCGGATGTTCCAGTGCGAGGCACCAGCCTGCGACGGCACCCCAGTCGTGGCCGATCACGCGCACGGGCTCGTCGCCCGCCAGCCGGTTGATCAGCACGCGCAGGTCGGCGGCGATGTGTCCCAACGCATAGTCGCCGACGGACGCCGGCGCATCCGATTGCCCGAAACCCCGCAGGTCCGGCGCGATGACGCGATAGCCCGCCGCAACGAGCCGTGGCGTGACGTCGTGCCAGAGTTCGGACGAATCGGGGAAGCCGTGCAGCAGCAGGACGACAGGACCCGTTCCTGCCTGGCGTACGTGGAGGACCACACCGCTGGCGGACAATCGGGAATGGGTCGGCCGCGACATGGCTGCCTCCGGGCGCGCAACGGGCTGCGCCGTGAGACCGAGCTTACCTCAGCTCGAAACGGTTTGTGCCCGCGCGGCCTTTCTACCTGCGGCGCGGCGAGGCATCATCCTTCCCGTTCCGACCTCGTTCGGCAGGTAAGGGTTCCAGGATGAACTTCCGCAAGCCATTGTTCGCCACCGCGCTCGCGCTGCTCGTCGCTGGCTGCGCGACCAGCCCCACCGGACGCAAGCAGTTGATGCTGGTCTCCGAAGAGCAGGCGATCAGCTCGTCGCGCCAGGCGTACGCGCAGGAGATGGGCAAGTACCAGAAGGAGGGCAAGCTCGTCACCGATCGCCGCGTGCTCGAGCGCGTGCGCGTGATCACCGAGCGCCTGGTGGCGCAGGCGGTGAAGATGCGACCCGACAGCTCGAAGTGGCAATGGAGCGTGCAGGTCATCGACGATCCGAAGACCGTCAACGCCTGGTGCATGGCGGGCGGGCGCATGGCGCTCTACACGGGCCTGATCACGAAGGTCGATCCGACCGACGACGAGCTCGCGCAGGTCATGGGTCACGAGATCGCGCATGCGCTGGCGAACCACACGGCGGAGCGCATGTCGACGGTGATGGCAGCCAATGCCGGCATCCTTGCGGCAGGCCTCATGTCGGACAATCCGGGCCAGGCGATGGCCATGGCCGCAGCGGCGGCGACCGTCGCGATCAAGCTGCCGAACAGCCGCACGGCGGAGAACGAAGCCGACCAGATCGGCATCGAGCTCGCTGCCCGCGCGGGCTATGACCCACGCGCCGCCGTCACGTTGTGGCAGAAGATGGGGAAGGTCGGCGGCAGCGCGCCGCCCGAATTCCTGAGCACGCACCCGAGCGACGAGACGCGCCAGTCGCGGCTCAACGCGCTCGCGCCGAAGATGATGCCGTACTACCAGGCGGGGGGAACACGTCCGACGTACCCGGTGCGCATGGGGCCGGCGGGCGTTTGACCCGCCATCCATGAGCCAGCGACCGCTCTCGCCACCGGTCGCCGCGATCCGGCCGCACGAGGTCCCGTCGCCGCACGGTGTCCGGGTGGACGACTACTACTGGCTGCGCGACGACACGCGCACGTCGCCCGACGTGCTCGAGTACCTGCGTGCCGAGGACGCGTACCGCGTGGCGATGACCGCGGCGTGGAAGCCGCTCGAGGACCAGCTGTACCGGGAGATCGTCGGGCGCATCCGCCAGGACGACGCCAGCGTTCCGTACCGGGACAACGGTTACTGGTACCTGCATCGCTACGACACCGGCGACGAATATCCCGTGTACGCGCGTCGGGCGGGCAGCGCCGCGGGCCCCGAGCAGGTGCTGCTCGACCTGCGCGAGAACGCGCGCGGGCTCGATTACTATGACGTCGGCTCGATCGAGGTCAGCCACGACAACCGCCTGCTCGCCTTCACCGAGGACGCCGTGGGTCGTCGTCAGTACACGCTGCGCTTCAAGTCGCTGGCGACGGGTGAGCTGCTGCCGGACGTGGTCCCGAACGTCGAAGAGGGCATCGTGTGGGCGGCAGACAACCGCCGCGTGCTGTACGTCGAGAAGGATCCGGTCACGCTGCTGGGTTTGCGCGTGCGCGTGCACGAACTCGGCACCGATCCCGCGCACGACCCGGTCGTGCACGAGGAAGTGGACGAGTCGTTCTACACGTCCGTGGGCCTGACGAAAGATCGGCGTTTCCTGCTGATCGACTCGAGCAGCACGGTCACGACCGAAGTCCGCTACGCGCCGCTCGACGATCCTACGCTGGCTTTCAAGGTGTTCCTGCCGCGTATTCGCGGGCACGAGTATTCGGTGGATCACGTCGGCGAGCGGTGGGTGATCCGCAGCAACTGGCAGGCCGTGAACTTCCGCCTGCTCGAGGCTTCGGCGGAGGACGTGGGAAACCGCGCGCATTGGCGCGAACTCGTCGCGCACCGGGACGACGTGCTGGTGGCGGGGTTCGACGTGTTCGACCACTTCCTCGCGATCGAGGAGCGGGTAGGGGGGCTGCGCAAGATCCGCATCCGGCCGTGGCGCGGGGGGGCGGATCTTCATATCGACTCTGGCGAGCCGGCGTACCGCATGGCGCTCGATGCGAACGAGGAGGTGGACAGCGAGGTCGTGCGGTACACCTACACGTCGCTCACGACGCCTCGCACCACCTACGACTACGACACCCGCACGGGCGAGCAGGTGCTGTTGAAGCGCGACCCGGTGCTCGGCGATTTCGATCCTTCGCGGTATGAGACTGAGTACCTGTGGGTACCGGCGCGGGACGGTGAGCGCGTGCCCGTCGCGATCGTCTACCGTCGCAGCCTGTTCCGTCGCGACGGCACCGCGCCGCTGCTGCAGTACGGCTACGGCGCCTACGGCATTTCTTCGGATCCCGTGTTCTCGTCGAGCCTGTTGTCGCTGCTCGACCGTGGCTTCGTCTATGCCATCGCGCAGGTCCGGGGAGGGCAGGAGCGGGGCCGCCGCTGGTACGAAACGGGCCGACTGCTCGAGAAGAAGCATTCATTCGAGGATTTCATCGATGCGACGCGATGGCTGGTCGCGGCAGGGTACGCGGATGCGCAGCGAGTCTTCGCGCGCGGCGGCAGTGCCGGTGGCTTGCTGGTCGCCGCGGCTGCCAACATGGCGCCGGAGCTGTACCGGGGCATCGTTGCGCACGTGCCGTTCGTCGACATCGTGACCACCATGCTCGACGAGAGCATTCCACTGACGACGAACGAGTACGACGAGTGGGGCGACCCGCACGAACGCGCGTTCCATGACTGCATGCTGAGCTACTCGCCGTACGACAACGTGGCTGCGCAGGCCTATCCGGCGCTGTACGTCACGACGGGACTCTGGGACAGCCAGGTGCAGTACTACGAGCCCGCGAAGTGGGTCGCGAAACTGCGGCGGCTCAAGACCGATGACCGGCTGCTGGTGCTGCGCGTCAACATGGAGGCCGGCCACGGCGGCAAGTCGGGCCGGTTCGAGCACCTGCACGAGGTGGCCGAGGAGTACGCGTTCATTCTCGACCAGGCACAGCCTGGTCGGGAGTGAACGCTTCAAGGGGTTAGGGGTTAGGGGTTAGCCGGAAGGGCGCCTACTTTGTGGCCGCCGGCGCAGCCGGCGGTGCGGGCGGCGGCACCGGGAAGCCGCGCTTGCGCATCAAGGCCGCGATGCCGGGATCGCGGCCGCGGAACTGGCGATAGGCGATCGCCGGGTCGATCGTGTTGCCGACGGAGAACACGTTCTCGCGCAAGCGCGCCGCGACGGCCTTGTCCCACGGGCCACCGGCTTCGGTGAATGCTTCCCACGCGTCCGCCGTGATCGTGTCCGACCACAGGTAGCTGTAGTAGCCGGCCGAATAGCCATCGCTCGAGAACACGTGGTTGAACTGCGGCGTGCGGTGCCGCATCACGATCTCGGCGGGCATGCCGAGCGCGGCGAGCGTCTCGCGTTCGAACGTGTCCGGGTCGATCTTCTGGGAACCGGCGAGGTGCAGCTTCATGTCGACCAGCGCACTCGACAGGTACTCGACGGTCTTGAAGCCCTGGTTGAATCTGTTCGCCGCCTCGATCCTGGCCACCAGCTCCGGCGGGATCGGCTTGCCGGTCTGGTAGTGCAGCGCGTAGCGGTTGAGGATCTCCGGCGTCGGCAGCCAGTGCTCGAGCAACTGCGAGGGGAACTCGACGTAGTCACGCGGAACCGCGGTGCCCGCCACCGACGGATAGTTCACGTTCGAGCTCAGGCCGTGCAGCGCATGGCCAAATTCGTGGAACAGCGTGGTCGCATCTTCCCAGCTGACCAGCACCGGCTCGCCAGGCTTGCCCTTCACGAAGTTCGAGTTGTTCGAGACGATCGTCTTGATATCGCCATCGAATCTCTCCTGCGTGCGGTACGCGTTCATCCAAGCACCCGAACGCTTGCCCTTGCGCGCATACGGGTCGAAGTACCATAGGCCGATCAGTTCGCCCTTCGGGTTGGTGACTTCCCAGACACGCACGTCGGGGTGGTACACCGGCACCCTGGTCGCGTCGACCGGCTTGAAGCTGAAGCCGAACAGCTGCTGCGCCATGTGGAACATGCCTTCACGCAGGTTCTCGAGCTGCAGGTACGGCGTGATCTGGGTCTCGTCGAGGTCGTACTTCGCCTTGCGCACCTTTTCGGCGTAGTAGCGGTAGTCCCACGGCGCGATCTTGCTGCCGGCCTTTTCGGCATCGGCAATCTTCTGCATGTCTGCGACTTCTTCGTGGACCCGCGCGACCGCAGGCGTCCACACGGCCTCCATCAGTTCCATGGCGCGCTCGGGCGTCTTCGCCATCGTGTTCTCGAGGCGCCAGTGCGCGTGCGTCGGGAAGCCGAGCAGCTGTGCACGTTCGGCGCGCAGCTGCAGGATCCGCGTGATCGTGGCGTTGTTGTCGGTTGCGCCGCCGCCGTCGCCTCGGTTGACGAACATGCGCCAGGCCTGCTCACGCAGTGCGCGATGTTCGGAATACGTCAGGAACGGCTCGATGCTCGAACGCGTGTTGGCGATCGCCCACTTGCCCTTCTGGCCGCGGCCTTCGGCGTCCTGTGCCATACCGTCGCGCACGCCTTGCGGCAGCCCCGCAAGATCGGACTCCTGGTCGAGGTAGATCACGCCGTCGTTCTCGTCCTTCAGCACGTTCTGGCTGAAGGCCGTGAACAGGCTGGCGAGTTCCTGGTTGATCTCCGCCGTGCGCTTCTTGGCCGTGGCGTCCAGCTTGGCGCCGGCACGCACGAAGTTCGTGTAATACACCCAGGTCAGGCGCTGCTGCTCGGGCGTGAGGCCCGCAGTCTCGCGCGTCTCGTAGACTTTCGCGATGCGCTCGAACAGCGGCTGGTTCTGCGTGATCTGGTCGCTGAACGCGGCCAGCTTCGGCGCCATTTCGCGCTCGACCGCCTGCACGGCGTCGTCGTTCAGCGTCGAACTGTAGACGCCGTAGATTGTGCCGACACGATCGAGCGTGCGGCCGGTGCGCTCCATCGCTGCGATCGTGTTCTCGAAGGTCGGCGCGGCCGGATCGCTGGCGACGCGATCGAGCTCGGCGAGCTGCCGCGTCATGCCCGTTTCGAGCGCAGGCTGCAGGTCGGCGACCTTGACCTGGTCGAACGGCGGAACCCCACCGTACGGCCCCGTCCACGGGGCGAGCAGCACGTTGGCAGGGGCGGCGGACGTGTCGGTGGACTTCATTTCGGCAGCATCCAGCGCGGCAACGGTAAGCAGCGCGCAAGCGCCGGCAGTGACCAGCAGGGTCTTCATGGACGGGTCGGTCCTCGGGTGGGTTCGTGTCGCGGGCACGGAGGCCCCAAGGGTACCCGACCCGGCCCGTGGCCCCAACTCGCACTGGCCGCGAGCGCCGTGAACAGGGTGACGGAGCCCAGGATCACGGCCAGGCGCACATAGGGCTCGTCGTGACGCAGGCGCAGCTGTATGAGTCCCACGGTGGTCAGGATCCACTCGATCACCGCGACGGCGAGGACGACCTGCAGTGTCCGTGCGGCCCAGGGCCGCGACACGGCCAGCAGGCCCACCAGCAGGATCGCGAGCGCCGCCAGCGGCATCAGGCCGGCATGGACGGGGTGCGCGGCGAGCAGGAGGAGGGCCAGCACCGGCAGTGCGAGCAGGGCAGCAAGACGCATGCAGCGGGCTTCAGGCCTTTTCCCAGAGCAGGTCGGACTGCTGCCGGATCGCCGTGTCGAGCATTTCGAGCAGTGGCACGGCGCGCAGGCGGAGCTTGATGGGTCGCTCGCGCGGTTCGTCGTCCTCGTCCTCGGCGCGACCTGGTTCGGCGGCCGGCGGAGCCGGCGACAGTTCGTCGCCGTGCTGTACCAGTCCGGCCCGCAGCCTGGCTGCGAAGCCGGGAAGGTCGGCTGCGAGGATGGCGCTCGGCACGGTGCCGGAATGCCCCCCAAGCTGCACCAGCCTGACGGCCGGTTCACCCAGCATCAGCAGTTGTCCGAAACGGGTCGAGAACTTGACGAGCATTACCGCAGCAGCCTCTCGAGAATGGGCAGGCGAGGGACGGCCTCGACCCGTTCGAATCATAGCCCGTCTGCGGAATTCTCTGCTTGATTCGTCCCCCGCACCCTGTAGATTTTCACTCATGAAGCCAACGGCAGCAGCCAGGTTCACGGCTCCACGCGCTGCGCTTGCCGCAGCGGTTGCGCTTGCTGCTATCCCGGCCCTCGCGGCCGACCCCGTGCCTCCGGCACCAGGTTCGTCTCCGCGCACGATGAGCGAAGTCCTGGCGGCGACCACGCCCGCCGACTGGCGTCCCCTCGATCCTGAGAACACGCTGTACCTGCAACTGCCGCAGGGCCGTGTGGTGATCGAACTCGCACCCGCTTTTGCACCGCAACATGCGGACAATCTGCGCCAGCTCGCGCGCGGCAAGTACTTCGATGGCCTGGCGATCATCCGCTCGCAGGACAACTTCGTGGTGCAGTGGGGCGACCCGGACGGCAAGCGCAGCCTGGGTACAGCACGCGAGAAGCTGCCACCCGAGTTCACCGTCAAGATGACGCCTGCGCTGCCCTTCGAGCCCCTGCCGGACCGCGACGGGTACGCGCCCGAGGTCGGGTTCAGCCAGGGCTTCCCCGCCGGTCGCGACGCTGCCAGGGGCGAGGCCTGGCTGGCCCACTGTTACGCGATGGTGGGTGCCGGCCGCGGCAACGAGGCCGACAGCGGCAGCGGCGCGGAACTGTACGTGGTCACGGGCCACGCCCCGCGCCAGCTCGACCGCAACATTGCGCTGGTGGGGCGCGTGGTCAAGGGCATCGAACTGCTGGCCACGCAGCCGCGTGGATCCGGTCCGATGGGTTTCTACGAAAAGGCCGAACAGCACGTGGCGATCACGAGTGTTCGTGTCGCGGCGGACGTGCCGGCGGCGGAGCGCGAGAACCTCGAGATCCTGCGCACCGACACCGCACGGTTTCGCCAGCTGGTCGAGGCGCGGCGCAACCGTCGCGACGACTGGTACCTCGTGCCGGCCGGCTACATCGATCTCTGCAACGTACCGATCGTCGCGCGGCCCCGACCTTAGCCGTCCCGACGATCGTCAGCTTCGGGGGAACATCATGGAAAGAATCTGGCTCAAGCACTATCCGCCCGGCGTCCCGCACGACGTCGACCTCTCGCAGTACTCCTCGCTGGTCGACCTGATCGACCACGGTTTCCGCGAGCACGCGTCGCGCAACGCGTACGCATACATGGACCGGTTCTTCACCTTCGGTGAAATCGACCGTTACTCCGCGGCTTTCGCCTCCTGGCTGCAGTCGCAGGGCTTGGCCCGGGGCGCGCGCGTCGCGATCATGATGCCGAACGTGGTGCAGTACCCGATCGCACTGGCGGGCGTGCTGCGCGCCGGTTACGTCGTCGTCAACGTCAACCCGCTGTACACGCCGCGCGAGCTCGAGCACCAGCTCAAGGACTCCGGCGCCGAAGCGATCGTGATCCTCGAGAATTTCGCGGCGACGCTGCAGCAGGTGATTGCGCGCACGGCGATCAAGCAGGTCATCGTAGCGTCCCTTGGCGAGATGCTCGGATTTCCGAAGAGCGCGATCGTCAATTTTGCGGTGCGCCGTGTGAAGAAGATGGTGCCCGGGTATTCGCTGCCGGGGCACGTCAAGTTCACCGAGACGCTCGATGCCGGCGCGCGCCGCAAGCTCGAGCCCGTCGCCACCACGCAGCGGGACACCGCATTCCTGCAATACACGGGCGGGACCACCGGCGTGTCGAAAGGGGCAACCCTCACGCACGGCAACCTCGTCGCCAACGTGCTGCAGATGGAAGCCTGGATCGTGCCCGCGCTGCAGGACACGTCGCGCGGACCGGTGCCCGGCCAGTTCGTCTACATCTGCGCGCTGCCGCTGTACCACGTGTTCGCGCTGGTCGTGAACTGCCTCTTCGGCATGCGCATCGGCGCGCTCAACGTGCTGATCACCAATCCGCGCGACATTGCCGGCTTCGTCAAGGAGCTGGCCAAGTACAAGTTCAACGTGCTGCCGGGCGTCAACACGCTCTACAACGCGCTGCTCGAGAACGAGGAATTCCGCAAGCTCGATTTCACGAGCCTGCGCGTTGCCAACGGCGGCGGCATGGCCGTGCAGAAAGCGACGAGCGAGCGGTGGCTGGCCCTCACCGGCGTGCCGATCATCGAAGGCTACGGCCTCTCCGAGACTTCGCCGGTCGCCACCTGCAATCCGATCCTCAACCGTGACTACAACGGCACGATCGGCCTGCCGTTCCCGAACACGGAGATCCAGATTCTCGACGATGCGGGGCAACCCGTGCCGCTCGGCCAGCCGGGCGAGATCGCGATCCGCGGCCCGCAGGTGATGGCGGGCTACTGGAACCGTCCGGACGAGACCGCGAAAGTGATGACTCCCGACGGGTTCTTCAAGTCGGGCGACATCGGCATCATGGACGAGCGCGGCTACACCAGGATCGTCGACCGCAAGAAGGACATGATCATCGTGTCCGGCTTCAACGTGTACCCGAACGAGGTCGAGGGCGTGGCCGTGTCGCACCCGGGCGTGCTGGTAGCCGCCGCGGTCGCGCTACCGGATGAGCGGGCCGGCGAGGTGGTGGCGCTGTTCGTGGTGAAGAAGGACCCGTCACTCACCGAGGACGACGTGATCGAGCACTGCCGCAGGT
>JBAVJR010000400.1:0-11664 GCA_049687855.1 Steroidobacteraceae bacterium
CCGCAGGAAGAGCGCGCGCAATCCCGACTTGAGCAGCTTCACGCCGATCGATCCTTGCTGCAGGACGCGGGTGCGGCGCCGATCAATGCGAGTTCCGCGAGGCGACCGCGATCGCGATTGCCACCATGCCGAGGGCCAGGATGCCCGCGATCGCGTCTGCAACGATCGAGTAGTCGAAGCGGTAGCGGCCACTGGCGGGATCGTAAATCGTGCAGAAGAGCTTCACCGAGCGGACCATCCCGGCGACCGTCCCCCGCTCGATCTCCTGTCCGCGGATGAGTCGCTTCAGCGGCTCGACCAGATTCGGCGGGTTGAAGTCCTGGCCGTACACCTGCAGCACTATGCGTCCCGCGCCGTCGATGATCGTGGTCTGCGTGATGTGGTCGAAGCCCTTGGGCGAGGGCCGGTAAGTGAAGCCAACGTCGCGCACGAGCCGCCCCAGCGTCGCCGTGTCGGTGCTGGCGAAATGCCACCCCGGCACGTCCACGCCGCGATCCTGCGCAAACAGCCGCATCCGTTCGGGCGTATCGTTCGGCGTGTCGAACCCGACCGTCAGCACGGTGAAGCTGTCCGGGCCAAGCGCTTGCCGCGCCACCTTGGTGACGTCGCGCAGGTGCACGGTCAGGCCCGAACAGACGTAGTAGCAACTGGTGTAGACGAGGCTCAGCACGACCGGCTTGCCGCCCAGGTCCGACAGCCGGAAAGCCTTTCCGCGCTGGTCGACGAACTGGTAGTCGCCGAGTTGCCGGGCGATCGCCGCCTGGCTGGTCGCCAGCGCGGCGTCGTTGTCCGGGAGGGCAGTCTGCGCGAGCGCCCCGGCGCTTACCGCGCACGCGAGAACTGCCAGGAGCCCGCCTTGCAGCGTTGGCCTTCGAAGGTGCGCGCGCATGACTCAGTAGGCGACCAGGCGGCCTGCGACGGCTCCATCGACGATGGCTCCGACCAGCAGCAGGGTCAACTGCAGCAGGGATGCCAGGAAGTTGCGGATTGCATTCTTCTGCGTCGGCTCGCGCACGAGGAGGACGCTGCGATACAGAAAATACGCGCCGCCCGCCGCGGCGCAGGCGAGGTAGAACTTCCCCGCGCCCCAGGCCACTGGCAACAGCGCCAGCAGCACCAGCGGGACAGTGTGCCCGAGGATCACACGGGCCGCGACCCGGTCACCGAACACTACCGGCAGCATGGGCACGCCCGCGTCGGCGTAGTCCTGGCGGTAATACATGGCGAGGCTCCAGAAGTGCGGCGGAGTCCAGAGAAACAGCACCACCGCAAACGTCCACGCCGCCGGCCCGAGATCCGGGTTCACCGCCGCGGCGCCGGCGAGCACTGCGAAACTGCCCGCCAGACCGCCCACGACGATGTTCAGCCACGTCCGCCGCTTCAGCCACAGGGTGTAGACGACACCGTAGGTGAACGCACCGAGGAACACGAACGTCGCGGCCAGCCAATTCGTCGCCAGTCCGGCCGACACGACGGCAATGGTCAGCAGCAAGCCGATCACCGCGAACCAAAGCGAGCCACCGGCGAGCTTGCCGGTGACGAACGGACGTCCGCGGGTGCGGGACATGCGGGCGTCGAGGTCGCGCTCGGCCAGGTGATTGAGCGCGCCGGCGCTGGCAGCGGCCAGGAAGACCGCCGTCGCCAGCACCAGCAGCTGCGGCAGCGGCAGCCCGCCCCCCTGTGCCATCGCGACGCCGGCGATGCCGGCGAACATGATCTCCAGCCCGATGCGCGGTTTGAAAACCTCGACCGCGCTCCGCCAGGAAGCCCCCTTCCCGGCGAAACCCGCATCCTGGGCGACAGCATCCTGCATGTTCGCTCCTACTTCAGCGGCCAGACCTCGGCGAGGTACTTCCAGTTCACGAAGTAGTACAGGACGAACGACACGAAGAACACGCCGACCAGCACGACCGTGCCGGGGATCTTCAGCGTTCCCTCGTTGCCGTAGCGAGCCACTGCCGCTGCCGATGCCGCGCCGGAAACCGGCCCGAGCTGCACCACTTCGTTGTCGCCGATCTTGCGACCGAGGAAGACCGAACACACGACGACGACGATGTACATCGCACCGCCGATCGCGGCCATGATTGCCGACAGCCCGTTGAGGGCCAGCATCAGGAACGCGGCCGGCGAGAACTGGAACTGGGACAGCGCATCCGCGAAAGTGATGTCCCAGTGCCGACGGGGCACCCCGAGCGTTCCGGCTCCCATCATGAACAGCGAGATCCCGGCGATGCCCAGCCCGAACACGTAGGGCTGCCACTGCGCAATCTTCTTGAACATGACCTCACGCCGGAATATGAGCGGCACGAGGAGGTATGTGATCGCCATGAACGCCAGCGTCGTCCCGGCGACCACGGTCGCATGGAAGTGCCCAGGCACGTACAGCGTGTTGTGCATGATCAGGTTGATCTGTTCGGTGCCCATCACGACTCCGGAGATGCCGCCGAGGAAGCCGAACATGACCAGCGACAGGAACATGCCGGCGAAGGCCGGATTGCCCCAGGGCGCCTTGCGCAACCATTCGAACAAGCCCTTGTTGTAGCCCTTGGCGCGCTGCGCAGCCTCGATCGCGCCCGGCACGGTCATGCCGTGGATCATGCTGCCGAGGACGGCCAGGTACATCGCGTAGCTGGTGTTGAAGATCTTCCAGCTCGAACTCACGCCGGGCTCGACCAGCATGTGGTGCGCGCTGGCGAGCTGCAGGAACAGGATGTACATGAGGAACGCCATGCGGCTCACTTTCTCGGAGATCGGCTTGGCGCCGAGCACCATGGCTCCGATGGCATACCAGACGGCGACGTGTGCCGAGACGTTGATCTGCTGCGAGGAATGGCCCATGCCCCACCAGACCAGCTTGTACATCAACGGGTCGACGCCGTTGATGATGCCGACGGACCACAGGAAAGTCGGGATCAGGATGATCGCGCCACAGGCCAGCGTGAACACGGCGATGATCGCCGCGGTGATGGCGCCGAAAGTGACCAGGGGTACCGAGCCCTCGTAGGTCTTCTCGTCCTTGGCCACCACCAGCGTGCCGAAGAACACGGCGCAGCCGATCAGGGCGCCGACGGCGAACAGCACCAGCCCGAGGTAGAAATGCGGGGCAGCCACCAGCGGTGGGTACGACGTGAACATCACGGACGAGTTGCCCTGCAGCACTGCGACGTTGGTCATCAGCGCGCCGACCAGCATCAGCCAGAACTGGGCCCAGCCCCAGCGGGGCGCGGCGATCCGCGAATTAAGCAGGATCGCGGATGCGAAATACAGCACCGCCATCTCGAAGAAGATGATCCAGGCAAGCAGCACGTCAAAGCCGTGCGCCGTCAGCGCGAGGTAGAACCAGTCGGCCGGGAGCAGGTGCACGGCGGGCCAGCGGGTGAGCGCGATCGAAAGCCCGAACAGGCCGCCGATGAGCAGGAACACCACGGCGACGACGGCATTGGCCTTGATGAGGTTTTCCGCAGAACGGTCGATTTTCAGGCCGGTCGTCGGGCAGGTGCGAAAGTTGGTTGCAGCGGTCACGACGGGCCCCCTACTTCTTGTCGACGACGTAGATGCGGCCGGTCATCGTGTGATGCCCGAAGCCGCAGTACTCGTTGCAGACGATGCCGAACTGGCCCGCCTGGTTCGGCGTCATCGTCACCACCATCTCGTAGCCCGGGTGCACCTGGAGATTGATATTGACCGGTTGCAGGGAGAAGCCATGCTGCAGGTCGATCGACGACAGGTGCAGCCGGTAGGTCTCGCCCTTGACGAGTTCGAGCATCGGCCACCACATGTAGACGCGGCCCATCATGTAGACGTCGCTGCCGGGCGGGGGTCGCACGACCGGAAACGCGCCTTCCTGGCGCACCGTGTACGCCTCGATCATCTTGTCGACCTTGGCCGCGTAGTCGGCCGGCGTCGTCTTGTAAGCCTCGTTCGAGAGGTTCTGGCTGCCGACGCCATGCCAGTAGATCATCATGAAGAACATCGCGATTCCCCACAGGAACGCGACGATGATCCAGATCAGTTCGACCTTGTGGATGGGCTCTTTCCACCAGCCCGCGCTCGGAGATGCAATAGCCATGGTCGCGGTCTCCGGTCAGGGTGAAGCGAGGGGAATCTGGATGATCTCCATGATCCCCCAGATGAGATAGACGACCGTCGGGATCGTGACCCCGAGGAACAACAGCAGAAACGGGTTATCGAGCAGGCGCTGGAAGAACGGCGTGCGTTCCGGCTGACCCGGCTCGTTGGACTGTGGTCCGGACATGTGCCCCCCTGTCGATCGTTCGTTCTTGATCGTGCCCGGGTCGCCCGTGCGGCCTGGCGTACCGAACCTCTAGTAGGCTCTAAGCTGGTGCGCGTCCTTGACCTAGATCTAGTGCACTGCAAAAAGAATGGAGCGACGCGCCATGACGGCGCGCATCGGCACCGGTGAGGAGCGGGGTTAGTCCACGCCGACGAGGCGGCGGACCATCGCGAACGTCACGAGGCTGAGACCGAGCAGCAGCCCAAAGAAGATCAACGTGCGATTCGCGAAGCGGTGCCCGGCGCGGCGCTCGAGCAGGTCGAGCAGGCGGTCCGACGCTATGTATAGAAAGATCGCAGCGAGCGTGAAATAGACGGTCGTCATTGGAGGTCGCGACGGGCGCGCCTGCAGGCCGGAATATCACCGGCGTCACGGGATGCTAGCAGGTTCGGTCAGTTGTCCGGACAGGGGCGGGCGGGCCGCCGCTGCGCGCGCCCCTCGCTCGTACGTTACCGCAACGCAACTTGACGACCCGGAATGCGCGGCGTATCCGGAGCAACGGCTGCAGCGAAACCTGCAGCCGGTGTAACGCAGCCACCCACAATCGCAGGAGGGACTCGGCCATGCCTACGCACCATCAGCACACTGAGCACAAGACGTTTTCCCACCCCGACGAGACACGATCGTTTCCGCACGGCAGGGCGGAGGTCCTGAAGATCGGGGGCGGCGAGGTCGGCCGGCTGGTGTTCGAACCCGGCTGGCGGTGGTCGAACGACGTGCAACCGATCGCCAAGACCCGCAGTTGCGAAGCTCCCCATTTCCAGTACCACGTCAGCGGCCGGCTCGCTATCCGCATGGACGACGGTACGGAAATCGTCGCCGGCCCCGGCGACATCACCTCGCTGCCGAGTGGTCACGACGCCTGGGTCGTCGGTGACGAACCGGTCGTCGTGGTCGACTGGTTCGGCGCCAGCAATTACGCCAAGGCCCGTTGACGAGCCCGGTCCGGCGCCGCAGCCGCGGCGCCGGCACCCGAACGCACTCACCCCTCGGGGCCAGCCAGGCGGCGAATGCGAATCCGAGGAACCTATTATCAGCCTTCATCAGGCTCATCCCATGGCGTCCGACATCGACGCGACGATCGCGTTCTGGCGCGACTACTTCAGTGCCGAGGTCGTCTGCGACGACGAATTCGCCGGGGCACGTAATGTCCTCATGAGGGTGGGGCGATGCTGCGCGGCCTTGCTCGGCCTCCACGCGCGGATCACTCGCGACCACCTGGCCACGGACGCCTCGACCGCCTACCACATGCCGCCGAGCGCCACTGTGATCGCCTCGCCGTTCACGCCGCCGGCAGCGTCGCTGCACAGGAACGCAATTACCTGCGCGACCTCGCGCGGTTCCAGGACACGGTTCTGCGGGTAGATGGCGGCGCGCTCGCGCCACACCTGCTCGACGCTGATGCCGCGCCGTTCCGCTTCCGTCAGCGCCGAGCGCTCGGCCATTGCCGTTCGCACCCAGCCCGGCAGCACTGCATTTGAGGTGACCCCGAACGGACCCGCGTCCTGGGCGACCGCACGCGCGAGCCCGATCACTCCATGCTTGGAGGCGGTGTACGCGCTGCCGGAGCGTTCCGCTTTCTCCCCGGCGGTCGAACTGGTGAATACCAGCCGGCCGAAGCCGCGCTTGCACATGCCGCCTACCGTCAGCCGCGCGAGCTCGAACGGACCGTCGAGGTTGATGCGCATCGTCTCGCGCCAGACCGCGGGATCCTGCTCCCAGACCAGCCGTTCGTGGGCTGACCCGATGCCGTGGTTCACGACCAGCACATCGATCGGCCCCAGTCTTCGCTCGGTCTCGGCCACGGCCAGGGCGCAACCTGCAGCGGTGCCGAGGTCGGCCACGACGTAGTCGAGGCCAACGGCTGCCAGCTCCGTCGCGTTGCGCGATACCACCATCACACGCGCCCCCGCTGCCGACAGCAGCAGCGACGCCTCGCGTCCGATGCCCCGGCTGCCGCCCGTGACCAGCGCGACACGTCCGTTCATCTCTCAGGCCTCCTACTCATGTCCCGGGAATCGTCGCACGCGAGCCTGGCGCCCACAATCTTTCCGGGTCCGCTCAAGATGCCTGGTGACCAGGCCGACGGCGCCTGCCTGCGACAACCTCATTGGAGCGCCTCAGCCGCGCCCGACGGTCTTCTCGTACAGCCCGGGGAAGCGGCCGGTCGGATCGTACGCACGCTTCAGCGCGTCGTACGCTCGCCGGTCGTACATGGCCCAGAACGCCTGCTCGTCGAACGTGCTGCGCGAGTACAGGCTCTTCTTGCCCGCGTGCTGCGCCACCAACTGCTCGACGATCGCGTTGTAATGGCCGTCGGGTTGCTGGCTGCGCACCGTGTCCCAGAAGCCGAAGTTCACATACGACGTGTCAGTCCGCAGGCGGTACAACGGATAGCGGTCGGTCGTGACCCGGAACGGACAAACCCACACGGGCGTGATGCCGACCTGGGCATGCAACTGCACCAGGAAGCTCGCGGCACGAGCGAGCGGGATGTCCACGTCCTGGATCACCGATTCCGCACGAGGCCGCAAGTGCTGGAGTGCCTTGAGCGGGTAGCGCTGGCCGGCGCGCATGATCATCTGGTACGTCACGCTCGAGAGGAGCCGGGGTCCCGCGAGCAGGCGGACCGGTGCCAGGTGCGCGCCCACGTTCCTGCTGCACCAGAACCAGTCCGTGTCCCAGCGCCACAGGTAGTCCCCGATCGTCAGGTAATCTTCCGCGCGCCCGCGGAGGCTGCGCCAGTACTGCTGCATCCACGTGTAGTCGCTGACGACTGCGTTGACGGGGAGCCGCTCGACCAGCTGCGCGCGGGTCAGCACGAAATCGCCGGCACCAAAGAAGACCCCATCGAGATAATCGCAGGTCGGATCCGCACACTCCGCCGCGATGGCGGCGAAGTACCGCGCTGCATCCGCGAAACGCTCGTGCCGCAGGCGCACGAATGGCGCGACCGGGATGAGCCTGACGGTGAGCCGCGTCGCGTAGCCGAGGCTGCCGTAGGAGTTCGGAAACCCGCAGAACAGGTCCGCATGCTCCGTCGGCGAGCAGCGCAGCACACGGCCGTCGGCCACCAGCACGTCGAAGTCGTCGACAGTCTCGTGCACCAGCCCGAAGCGGAACGCGCTCGACTCGATGCCGAGGCCGGTGGTCGCGCCGCCGACCGTGATGCTCTTCAGTTCGGGCACGACGGCGGGTGCCAGACCGAGCGGCAACGTGGCGTCGACGAGATCGGCGTACGTCGTCATGCCCTCGACTTCCGCCGTGCGCGCCGCGCGATCGATCGCAATCACGTGGTCGAGCGCGGTGCCGTCGAGGAGAGTCCGTTCCGCATCCTGCCGGGGACGAAACAGGTTACTGGTGCGCTTGCGCAGGCGCACGGGACCAGTCGAAGAACGCAAGGCCGCCGCCAGCCGCTCGACGCGCCCACGGTGCTCGACAACCGTCGTCAACGGCATCGCTTACCGGACCGGCACATAGCGCGCAACGTCGCCCCGGCTCAGGACGAGCTGCCAGAGATGCAACGCGCGCGCGCGGAACGCGCCGGCGGTGGAGTTCAGGTAATAACGCCACATGCGGTAGAAGCGTTCGTCCAGTTGCGGGTCGCTGCGCAGCGCCGGCCATACCGCGCGGAAGTTCGCATCCCACGCCAGCAGCGTACGGTCGTAGTCCGGCCCGAAGTTGTGCCAGTCCTCGAGCACGAGCAACCCCTCCTCCGCCGCTGCGATCTGGCTTGCGGACGGGATGACGCCGCCCGGGAAAATGTACTTGTTGATCCACCGGTCGGTGGTCGACTTGCTGACGTTACCGCCGATGGTATGCACCAGGGCGAGCCCGCCCGGCGCGAGCCGCGCGCTCGCGATCTCGAAAAAGTGACGGTAGTTCTTCGGTCCGACGTGTTCCATGAGCCCGACGCTGACGACGCGGTCGTAACTCACCGCATCCGCTGCAGCCTCACGGTAATCCTGCAGCCGGAATTCGACCGGCAGTCCGTCGCAGCGGGTGCGGGCGAACTCGACCTGTTCCCGGCTGATGTTGTAGCTGACCACGCTGCAATCGTGGTGCCTGGCGAGGTGGTGGGCGAGCTCCCCGAAACCTCCGCCGAGTTCGAGCACGCTCATGCCGGGCCGCAAGTGGAGCTTCCTGGCGATCAAGTCCAGCTTGAGGCGTTGCGCCTCGTCGAGCGTGCGATCGACTCCGTCCGTGCCGTAGTAGGCGCACGTGTACTGCATGGTCGGGCCGAGCATCGCGACGTACAGGTCGTTCGAGAGGTCGTAGTGCCGCCGCGCGACGCGCCGCGAAAGCGTTCGCCCCTGGGCATTGCGGATCTTGCTGAGCAGGACGTGCCAGAGAACCCCGGCGGTCATGAGCTCGCGTTCGAGTTTCGCCTGCAGGACGCGTGCGAAGAACTCGTCGAGCTGCGGGACATCCCACCAGCCGTCCACGTAGGACTCCCCGGCGCCGAGCGTTCCATCCGCAAGCACGCGCGCATAGAAGCGTTCGTCGTGGACGCGGATGTCCCACGGGTCGCCGCCATCGAGTTCGATGTCCGCGGCTCGCAACAACTCCGCCAGCTTGTCCTTCGCTGCCATCGGTGACGCCCGGCGATTCCTCGCACGAAGCCGATATGGCTGCGAATTACATACCTATGCAGCGGCAGCGTGCAATCCGCTGGCAAACCGATGGATGGGCCAGTCGGTCGGTGCGGTCAGGACTTGAGGTTTTCGACCTGTTGCGCCAGGTAGAGCACGATCGAGCCCAGCATCACGATGGCAACCATGTCCATGACGATCTTCCGTTAGCGCCTGTTTGACGTGCGCAGAGTATGGAAGCGGATTGCTGCAGTGCAACAGCGCTGCGCTGAATCGTGCGGTCGGTCACAGGAACAACCGGGACTACAGGTATCAGTCGTCAAGCGGTGGTCTCGCCGGCGGGAGGCGAGCGCGCTGGCAAGTGCCGCGGTTCGTGTGGAGTGCGACGGCGATGACCACTGCCGCCATCGCCGACGACGTCATTGCCGATAGCCCGGCTCCTCCTCGTCCAGGATTTCCTTGAGCGCATCGAAGTGCCGCCGGGAATAGTCGCCGGGGTACGAGTGCCATTGCGCGCAGGTCCTGGCCGCGACGTGCTCCGGAATCAACGCCGGCGCGAGCCCGGTGGACAGCGCCAGGATCTGCACCTTCGCGGCGCGCTCGAGGTAGTACAGATCGTCGAACGCCTCGGCGACCGAGTCGCCTGCCACGAGCACGCCATGATTGCCCATCATCAGCACGCTCTTGCCTCCAGCGAGCAGACCGGCCACGCGCGCGCCTTCCGACGCATTGAGCGCCATGCCGTCGTAGTGACGGTCATAGGCTACGCGCCCATGAAAGCGGCAGGCGTTCTGGTCCAGCATCAGCAACTCGAAGTCCTTGATGCAGCAGAGCGCCGTCGCATGGGGCATGTGCGTGTGCAGGATGCAGCGCGCCTGTGGCAGGCGTAAGTGCAGTTGCGCATGCAGATGCCACGCAGTGGGGTCGGGAGCGCCGGGGCCTTCGACCGACGATTCGTCGCGCGCGTCCAGCAACAGCAGTTCGCTGGCGCGGACGCGAGAGAAATGCCGCCCGTTCGGATTCATCAGGAAACTGCAGCGGTCTGCCGAGATGGCGACACTGAAATGGTTGGCGATCGACTCGTGCCAGTTCAGTCGCGCCGCCCAGCGGAACGCGGCGGCCAGATCCCTGCGGGCCTGGGCTTCGGTTGGCGCGATGGTATTCATGGCATTGACTCCGGCACGGAACAAACGGACTCTAGGGCCGGCGCAGCGGCGCGGCAATGCGGACCTTGCAGCGCCTGCTAGCAGGAGCCACTGCATGAACATTACAACGTTCCCGGAGCAGTTCGCCGCCGAAGGCGTCGTTCTGGTGCGCGGACTCGTGCCTGCGTCGCTGCTCGGCACGATCAACGCGGTGATGCGTGCGCGGGCAACGCGTGTGATGACAGCACTCGGTTCCAGGCCGATCGGGATCGGCAGCAGGAACGGTTACCACGAACTGGTCCAGCGGTCGCCCGGCAGGTTCGACGTACCCATGCGCGAACAGGACCTGCTGCCGATCTGGGGCCAGCAAGGCTCCACTGCACCCGAGGTGCCGTGGCTGGAACTGGTGCGCGCGGCGCTGGGGCCCGACGCCAGGCCGTCGTTCTGCGGGGTCGTGTTCTCGCGTCCGGGCTCGCCCGCGCAGCAGTGGCACATCGACTCGCCGCACGAGGCAGCGGAGGTACGGCCAGCGCATGCGGTGAATGTGCTGCTGGCACTGGCGGATATCCCGCTGGCGGCAGGCCCGACCGAAGTGGCGCGCGGCACGCACCTCCTGACGAATCATCTGCAGCGGCCGTGGCTCGACCGCGACAGCCTGCTGTATCAGTCGGAGACGGAGATCACGCCCGCGCTGCTGCGGCAAACCGGGCACCACGGCGACGCGGCGGCACAACCTGCCGTGCAGGCGATGGCGGCGGGCGATTGCCTGATCTTCGACGACCGGATCCTGCACCGGGGTCTCGCCAACGACAGCGAGCAGGAGCGCTGGGTGGCTTACTTCAGTTACCTGCGTCCGCGCCCGGGAATCGACGAGATTGCGGACACGCACTTCGAGGCATCGAGGTCGTTGTTCGATTGAGTCGGACTTGCGATCGATTGCTGCTGCCTATCGATTCGATTGCATCAATCATTAATCCCCAGCCCGGGTTCTCCCTATGATCCTGCCTGGAACTGTCCGTTCCTCTTGACCAAGGAGAAGCCAATGCAATGGAAACTGAACAAAGCGTCGCTCATCGCCATCGCGGTCATCGCGACCCTGCCAGCGGCACCCGCGCTTGCGGCCGCGGCTGCGGGCGGCGCGAAGCCCAGCCAGTTCTGGTGGCCTGACCAGCTCGACCTGTCGGCTCTGCGGCAGCACGATGCCAGGTCCAATCCGCTGGGCCAGGACTTCGACTACGCCAAGGCCTTCGCGAGCCTCGACCTGAAAGCGGTCAAGCAGGACATCAAGACGGTCATGACGACGTCGCAGGCCTGGTGGCCCGCGGATTACGGCAACTATGGGCCATTCTTCATCCGCATGGCCTGGCACAGTGCCGGCACTTACCGCGTCAACGACGGGCGCGGTGGCGCCGATGGCGGACAGATGCGTTTCGATCCGCTCAACAGCTGGCCCGACAACGCAAACCTCGACAAGGCCAAGCGGTTGCTCTGGCCGATCAAGCAGAAATATGGCCAGAGCCTGTCGTGGGGCGACCTGATGGTGCTCACCGGCAATGTCGCGCTGGAATCCATGGGCTTCAAGACCTTCGGCTTCGCCGGCGGACGCGCCGACGACTGGGAGCCCGACCTGGTC
>JBAVJR010000401.1:0-16147 GCA_049687855.1 Steroidobacteraceae bacterium
TCGCCTGCTCGACGACCTGCGCACGCTCGCCGAAACCGACGCCCGGCTGCACAACGTCCGGCTGCGGATCGACCCCGAGCCGTCGCTGCCGCTGGTCTATGCCGATCCGATCCAGCTGCAGCAGGTCGTGCTGAACCTAGTCCGCAACGCGATCGATGCCATGTCGGAAGCGCCCGAGACGCGCCGCGAGGTGCTGCTCAGCACGCGCCAGTCGCCGGACGGCGAGATCGAGATCGTCGTGGCGGATCATGGCAGCGGCCTGGCGCCCGAAGCTGCCGAGCACCTGTTCAACCCGTTCTTTACGACGAAAGCGGGCGGCACGGGCCTCGGCCTGGCCATCAGCCGCTCGATCGTGCGCGCCCACGGGGGACGCCTGTGGCACACTCCCAACGAGGGAACCGGCGCGCGATTTCATTTCACGCTGCCGGCAGCGCCGGTATCGCTGGCATCCAAAGGGGAGTAGTTGCGAGTGATCAAGGAAATCAAGCCTACGGTCTTCGTGGTCGACGACGATGCCGCAGTCCGCGACTCGCTGCGCATGCTGCTGAAGTCGGTCGGGCTGCCGGTCGAAGTATTCGAATCCGGGCAGGAATTCCTCGACGCCGACCGTGACGACCGCCCGGGCTGCCTGGTGCTCGACATCCGCATGCCCGGCATGAGCGGCCTCGAGCTGCAGGTCAAGCTCAACGAGCGCCACTCGATCCTGCCGATCATCTTCATCACCGGCCACGGCGACGTGCCGATGGCGGTCGAGGCGATGCAGGCCGGCGCGGTCGATTTCATCCAGAAGCCGTTTCGCGACCAGGACCTGCTCGACCGCATCAACCAGGCGCTGGAGAAGGATGCCGGCAGCCGCCGCATGCTGGCCGAGCGCAACATGATCCGGAAACGGCTGGAATCGCTGACACCGCGCGAGAAGGAAGTGCTCGATCTCGTGGTCGCCGGCAAGGCGAACAAGGTGATCGCGGGCGACCTGAACCTGAGCCAGCGCACTGTGGAGATCCACCGGGCACGCGTGATGGAAAAGATGGAGGCGCATTCGCTGGCCCATCTCGTCCGCATGGTGCTTGAAGTCGAGCGGACCGAAGAGTAACTGCGCTTGTTGCGGCGCAACATGCGTTGAGAACCGCTCGCATTTACGTATAAATCCGCAATTGCCGTGGACCGGGCGGCAATGAAGACTGCGCTGCATGCGATCCGATCAGGCAGCGCATTCCGTCCCGACAGCTCGTCCCCGCGGCCCATCGTGAGTTGCGCGGGCTCCGAGGTCGCACGCGCGCCAATGACACCCGCAATTTCTGCCGCGCAGGAGGCACCACCGATCGTCGGCGTCATCGACTCCGACCCGGTCGCGCGCGCTGCATTGAAGACGCTGCTGCAGCCCGTCGGTGTCGAAGTCATGACCTTCGATTCCGCGGAGTCCTACCTGCTTTCGGGCTCGCCACGGAGCCTCGCGTGCCTCATCGTCGACCTGCTCCTGCCCGGCATGTCCGGCCTGGAACTGCTGCGCCGGTTGCGCAGCAGCGCCAACGACGTGCCCGTGATCCTGCTCGCCGACGAATCGGACGTTCCCACCGCGGTCGCGGCGATGCGTGAAGGCGCCACGGACTTCATCGAGAAGCCGTACGTGAACGTCGCCATCCTCAAGCAGGTGCAGAAGCTGATCCGCGGGCAGAGCGGCGGCGTGATGCTCACTTGAGCGGCCGGGCGCCTCGCCCATGAGTTCGCTCGACAGCTGGCACGAAGAAAAGCAGTCCGCTTGGCTCTATCGCGAGCTGGCGTCGTGTGAAACCGACGCGAAGATCGCGGAACTGTTCCGCGCGCTCGCCGCCGCAGCCGATTTCCAGGCCGACAAGTGGCTCGCCAGCGCAGGGCAGCCTGTGCCACCCGCATTCTCGCCATCCGCGCGTGCACGCATCACCGCCGGGCTCGCGCGCGCGTTCGGCCCGCGACGAGTGCGCCACATGCTCGCCGCGATGAAGGTGCGCGGACTCTCGGTCTACGATTCGCAGCGCTCGCTCGCGGGTCACCTGATGCCCACGTCGGTCTCGGACGTGGGCGCACGGCACAAGGGCTACGGCGGCGGCAACCTCCGCGCCGCGGTCTTCGGCATCAACGACGGTCTCGTCTCCAACACCAGCCTGATCATGGGCGTCGCGGGAGCGGCGGCGGGAGCGGACCTGGTACTGACCAGCGGCGTGGCGGGATTGCTCGCCGGCGCGCTGTCCATGGCCGCGGGCGAATACGTATCGATGCGCTCGCAGCGCGAGATGTTCGAGTACCAGATCGGGCTCGAGCGCGATGAACTGCACGAGTATCCGGAAGAAGAAGCCGAAGAGCTCGCGCTGATCTACCAGGCGCGCGGCATGCAGCTCGAGGAGGCGCGCCGCGTGAGCCGCGAGCTGGTGAAGAACGAGGCGAACGCGCTCGACGCGCTCGCGCGCGAAGAGCTGGGACTCAACCCGGACGATCTCGGCTCGCCGTGGGGCGCCGCAATCTATTCGTTCCTGGCGTTCTCGTTCGGCGCGATCGTCCCGCTGGTGCCGTTCCTGTTCGGATTGCCGCTGCAGCGGTCGGTCATGATCGCCGCGATCGCGGCGGGCATTGCCTTGTTCGGCGTCGGCGCCGCGTTGAGCCTGTTCACGGGCCGCAGCGCGATCGCCGGCGGACTGCGCATGGTGCTGATCGGCGGCGGTGCAGGCGTCGCGACCTGGCTGATCGGATCGGCGCTCGGGGCCGCTATCGCCTGAGCTGCGCGAGCAGCCTGCGCCGCTCCTCGACCAAGTCGATGATGATCGCGGCGCCGGCGAGGTTCACGCCGAGGTCGGTCACGAGCCGCGTCATCGCCAGCACGCGCGGCAGCTGCCGCCGCGGAAAAGCCCAGTCCGAGGGGTCGAGTCCACCGCGCGGATCGAGCGCGCCGAGTTCCACCATTTCGACGATCCACTGCTGCTCGACGCGCAGGCGGCCGCAGATTTCGTCGAGGCGCAGCCAGTCGTCATCGTCGTCGAGGACTTGCGCACGCAGCACAGCGTCGTCGTCATTGCGGGTGCTCATGCGGGCGCCCTCCCGCTGGCGGTGAGCTCGGCCCGCGGGTCGAAGGCCAGCTCCTGCTTCATGCGTGCGAAAAATTCACGCGCCTGCGGGCTGTCGGGCGGCAGCGCAATCGCCAGCGTGACGTACTGGTCACCCGGCGTCGGACCCGGCAGGCCGCGGCCGCGCAACCGCAGGCGCTGTCCTGCGCGCGCGCCGGCTGGCAGCTTCATTTCGACGGGACCGCCGAGCGTCGGCACCGAGATCGTTTCACCCAGCGCGGCTTCCCACGGCGCGACCGGCAACTGCACCGTCACGTCGCGGCCATCGAGCTTGAACAACGGGTGCGGCCGGAAATTCACTTCGAGGTACAGGTCGCCGGCCGGGCCGCCACCCGTGCCCGCGCTGCCCTGCCCCGCCAGCCGGATCTGCTGACCCTCGACGACACCCGCGGGAATCGATACGCGCAGCGTGCGCGGCTTCGACGTGACGTGGCCATCTGGGGTGATCTCGGGCGTGCGCAGTTCGAGCGTGCGCGTTCCGCCGCGGTACGCGTCCTCGAGGTCGATCTCGACGCGTGCGACATGGTCCTGGCCAGCGGCTGCGAAGCCACGCCCTGCGCCGCCGCGGCCGGCGGACCCGAAACCGTGTGCGCCTCCGAACGGACTCCGCGCCCCGAACAGCTCGGAAAAGAAGTCGCTGAAATCCGCGCCGGCGCCGGGACCGGCCGCGCGACCGCCCCGTTCGCCGCGCCCCGGCGTGAACTCGAAGCCTTTGCCCCAATCGGGCGGCGGGCGGAATTCCTGTCCCTGCCGCCAGTCGGCCCCGAGCTGGTCGTAGGCCGCGCGCTTTTCGGGGTCCTTCAGGACCTCGTTCGCCTCCTGCAGCTCCTTGAACCGCGCCTCGGCATCCTTTTCCTTGCTGACGTCCGGATGGAACTTGCGCGCGAGCTTGCGGTACGCGCGCTTGATCTCATCCTGGGTCGCGCCCCGCGGCACACCCATGACTTCGTAGTAATCCTTGAATCGCATGGACGGCGTTGCCTCCGGCGGTCGTGGCCCGGCTGATGTGGAGGCGGGGGCACCCCGATGCAAGGCCCGCGCAGCGTGGGTTCTGCTTGCTTCCGGCCCGGCCGGCCCCATAGAGCCGCTCGATGCCACCGGAGAAGGGATCGACATGACTACTGCCAGCGCCGCCCCTGCGGCCACCCAGGTCGTCTGCCAGCGTTGCGACGGGATCGTCCGCATTCCGACGGAACGAATGCGGGATCGGCCGAAGTGCCCACGTTGTCACGCAGCGTTGTTCGAGGGGCACCCCGTGACGCTGACGGCAAGCAATTTCGACCGTCATGTCGGGCAATCCGGCATCCCGGTCGTCGTCGACTTCTGGGCGCCCTGGTGCGGCCCCTGCCGGTCGATGGCGCCGGCCTTCGAGCGGGCTGCTGCCGAAACCGAGCCCGCGGCGCGGTTCGCCAAGCTCAACACGGACGAGGCCCAGGACATCAGTGCGCGCTACGGCATCCGCAGCATTCCGACCCTGGTGGTGTTCAAGGGCGGCAAGGAAGTGGCGCGGCAGGCCGGCGCGATGGATGCCGCGACCTTGCGCCGCTGGCTGGGGGCGAGCGCAGGGGTTAGGGGTTAGGGGTTAGTCGGAATGGAGCGGCGTTGCCGCGGAGTCCGCTACCCCCCTCTCCCGCTGCTGCGGGAGGGGGAGAGTCGAAAGAGTCAGCCTTTCTTCATCGCGCAGGTGCTGATGCCGAAGGGCAGGTACGCCGGGCACCAGCGGAACGTGCCAGTGAGGATCGGTACGATGCCGATCAGGCCCCAGTAGCGCGCGTTGCCTTCCAGCAGGAAGAACAGCGACAGCAATGCCAGGCCGGCGACGATGCGCAGCGTCCGGTCGATTCCCCCGACGTTCGGTGTCATGAGTGTCTCCTCAGTCTTGTGGTTGATTCGATCCTGGCCCGGCGGCGGCGCAGCGCCCGCTCCGGTCTTGTCGTGCATCCTAGGAGCCGACGAGGGCGTTGTCAGTAACCAAAGTCACCCAGAGGGCTGGGGTCAGCCGGTGCCCGACGCCACCCGGCGGAGTCCGCCGGCGTCGACGATCTCAATCGACCCACGGCCGAGCCGGACCCAGCCTGCGTCGGCAAAACCCTTGAGCACGCGCGTGACGATCTCACGCACGCTGCCGACCTCGTCGGCCAGCTGCCGGTGCGTCAGCGACACCGTCCTGCCGCGGCCGAGCAGCGCTGCGGCAACACGGCGGTCCAGCCTGTGGAAAGCGACCGCCTCGACGAGAGCCATGAGGTCGGCCAGGCGCTCGGCGAAGAGACTGAACACGTAGCTGCGGAATGGAGCATGCCGCGACATCAGCGCGTCGAACGCATCGCGCGACAGCACGACCAGCCGCGCATCCGACTCGATCACGCCCGACGCGGGATAGTCGCTGCTGCCGACGAGGCAGCTGCTGGTCAGGACGCAGCTTTCGCCCGGTCCGACCCGGTAGAGCTGCAGTTCCCTGCCCTCGCCCACCTTCGAGACGCGGATCGAGCCGCGCAGCACGAAAGGGAACTGGCGGCATGGCGAGCCTGCGCCGAAGAGCGCGGTGCCCGCCGGAAGCTCCACGAGCCGGGCCCCCGCCAGCGTCTCGGCCAGTTCACCCGGCTCGAGTCCGTGCAGCGCCGGATAGAGCGCTTGCAGTTCGTCCGCGACGGCGACGGCGGTCATCGGTCCGGTCAGGCGACGGCTGCTTCGAGGACGACCAGCAGGTCCTTGGCATCCACCTGCTGGCCCGGGCGTGCGATGACTTCCGCGATTACACCGTCGCGTTCGGCGCGCACGCTCGTCTCCATCTTCATGGCTTCAATCGTCACGAGCACGTCGCCGCGACTCACGGCGTGGCCAGTCAACACGTTGACCGTGGCGATCGTACCCGGCATCGGCGCGCCGACTTCATCCCGGTGATCGAGCTCGGCCTTGCGGCGCGGCGGGCGCTTCGCAACCTGGCTCCGGTCCTGCACCTTGACCGATCGCGGCTGGCCGTTCAGCTCGAAGAACACGGTGCGCGTGCCATCGTCGTGGACGTCGCTCGTCGCCACGTACCGGACGATCAGGTGCTTGCCCTTCTCGAGATCGATCGTGATTTCTTCGCCCGTCTCGAGACCATAGAAGAACGCTCGCGTCGGCAGCACGCTCACGTCGCCGAAATGCGTGCGGTCCGCCATGTAGTCGGCGAACACCTTCGGGTACATCAGCCACGAAGCGAGTTCGTGATCCGTGATGATGCGCGGCATCTTCTCCTGCGCCTGCGCGCGCGCCTGCACGAGATCGACCGGCGCGAGGCGCTCGCCGGGCCGCGACGTCGTCGGCTGCACGCTGCCCAGGATCTTCTGCTGCAGCGCTGGCGGAAAGCCGCCGTACGGCTGACCGATGTCACCGCGGAACAGCGCGACCACGGACTCCGGGAACGCGACTTCCGTCTCCCGATCAGCCACATCCCCGGCCGTGAGGCCGCTGGTCACCATCATGAGCGCCATGTCGCCCACGACCTTGGATGACGGCGTTACCTTCACGATGTCGCCGAACAGCTCATTGACCTGCGCGTAGGCGCGCGCCACTTCGTGCCAGCGGGTGTCGTCGATTCCAAGCGCACGGGCCTGCTCGCGCAGGTTCGTGTACTGGCCGCCGGGCATGCCGTGCACGTACACCTCGGATGCGCCGGAACGCATGTCGCTTTCGAATGCGGCGTACCCGTGCCGCACCTGTTCCCAGTAGTTCGAGAGCACGCGCAGGTTGTCGGGGTCGAGTGCTGACGCGCGCGGGCCGTGGCGCAACGCCTCGACGATCGAGCCGAGGTTCGGCTGCGACGTGAGGCCGCTCATGGCGTCGAGCGCGCCGTCCACCGCATCGCAACCCGCGTCGATTGCCGCCAGCACGCTGGCGGCTGCGATGCCGCTCGTGTCGTGCGTATGGAAATGCACCGGGATCCCGATCGCGTCCTTGAGCGCCTTGACCAGCGTGTGCGCCGCACGCGGCTGGCACAGACCAGCCATGTCCTTGATGCCGAGGATATGGGCGCCCGCTTTCTCCAGCTGCTGTGCCATCGCGACGTAGTACTTGAGGTCGTACTTGGTCTGGCGCGGGTCGCTCAGGTTGCCGGTATAGCAGATGGCGGCTTCGCAGAGCTTGCCGGTCTCGCCGACTGCGTCCAGCGCAAGTCGCATGTTATCGACCCAGTTCAGCGAATCGAAGACGCGGAACACGTCGACGCCGTTCTTTGCGGCCTGCTGCACGAAGTAGCGCACGACATTGTCGGGGTAGTTGGTGTAACCGACGGCGTTGGCGGATCGCAACAGCATCTGCAGCAGCAGGTTCGGCATCGCCTCGCGGAAGGCAATAAGGCGGTCCCATGGGCATTCGCGCAGGAAGCGCATCGCGACGTCGAACGTCGCGCCACCCCAGCATTCAACGGAGAACAGGCCGGGTGCGAGCCGTGCGTAGGCCGGTGCAATGGCGACCAGGTCGCGGGTGCGGAACCGCGTCGCAAGCAGCGACTGATGGGCGTCACGGAACGTGGTATCGGTGAACAGCACCTGCGGCTGGTCGAGCATCCACTGCGAGAACTTCTGCGCGCCGAGCTCATCGAGCCGCTGTTTCGTGCCGGGCGGTGGCGTACCGACGGGCAACTTCGGCGGGCGGGCGTCCACGATGCGGCCCGGACGGACGCGGCCGCTCACTTCGGGGTTGCCATTGACGATCACGTCCGCGACGAAGCGCAGCAATCGTGTCGCCCGGTCACGCTTGCGGGGATAGCGCAACAGCTCCGGCGTCTGGTCGATGAACCTGGTGGTGTACGATCCGTCACGGAAGTGCTCGTGCGTGATCAGCTGCTCGAGGAAGCGCAGGTTCGTGCTGACACCGCGCACCCGGAACTCTTTCAGCGCGCGGTCCATGCGCGCGATCGTCTCGTCGGACGACGGCGCCCAGGCGGTTACCTTCACCAGCAGCGAGTCATACGAACGCGTGATGAATGCGCCCGAGTATGCCGTGCCCGCGTCGAGCCGGATGCCGAAACCCGCGGGACTGCGATAGGCCGTGATGCGGCCGTAGTCCGGGATGAAATTGTTCTCGGGATCCTCCGTCGTGACGCGGCACTGCATCGCATGGCCGTTGATGCGGATGTCCGGCTGCGCCGGCACGCCACTCGCCGGCGTGCCGATGGCGGCGCCTTCCGCGATGCGGATCTGCGCCTTGACGATGTCGATGCCGGTGACGACCTCGGTCACCGTGTGCTCGACCTGGATGCGCGGATTCACCTCGATGAAGTAGAACCGGCCGGTGTCCGCGTCCTGCAGGAATTCGACCGTGCCCGCGTTGAGATAGCCGACGGCGCGCCCGATACGGAGCCCCAGCTCGCAGAGTTCGAGCCGCTGCGTGTCGTCCAGGAAAACGGACGGCGCACGCTCGACGACCTTCTGGTTGCGACGCTGCACCGTGCAGTCGCGCTCGTAAAGGTGCACGAGATTGCCGTGCGTGTCGCCGAGCAGCTGCACCTCGACGTGGCGCGCGCGCCGCACCAGCTTTTCGAGGTAGACCTCGTCGTTGCCGAACGCAGCCTTCGCCTCGCGCCGTGCCGTGGCAACCATTTCGATCAGCTGCGACGCGTCGTCGATCGCGCGCATGCCGCGTCCACCGCCACCCCAGCTCGCCTTGAGCATGACCGGGTACCCGACCTCCGCGGCCAGCTCGAGCACCTTCGCAGCGTCGAGCGGCAGCGGCGGCGTTGCCGGCATCACGGGCACACCCGCCGCTCGCGCGAGATCGCGCGCGGTCACCTTGTTGCCGAGGCGACGCATGATCCCGGGGGTCGGGCCGATGAACAGGAGGCCCGCGTCCGCACAGGCTTCGGCGAACGCCGGATTCTCGGAGAGGAACCCGTAGCCCGGGTGAACGGCATCGGCGCCGCACTCGAGCGCCACCCGCACGATGTCGTCGATGTCGAGGTAGGCCTCGACCGGTCCCTTGCCCTCGCCGACGACGTAGCTCTCGTCCGCCTTCATGCGGTGGAGCGAGAACCGGTCTTCCTGCGAGTAGATCGAGACCGTCCTGATCCCGAGTTCGTGCGCGGCGCGCATCACGCGGATGGAGATCTCGCCGCGGTTGGCGACGAGCAGGGTCTTGATCTTGCGGTGGTGACGCATCGGGTCGGGGCACTCGGTCGGGATGAGCCGGCGGGGCAGGCGCGTGCCCCCGTTCGGCCAGGCCGCGCGCCGCTCCCAAAATAATACGTGGCGCGGCGCTCTGGTATGTTCGTTTCCTTCGACCGACCTGCCGCGAAGGAATGACATGCCAGCGATCGCCGTCCATGGGGGCGCGGGAGACATCCCGGCCGCCGAGCTCACGCCCGAACGGGAAGCAGCCTACCGCACTGGATTGGAGCAGGCACTGCGTGCCGGGCAGCGGATTCTCGCGGCGGGCGGCCCAAGCCTCGACGCCGTCGTCGCCGCGGTGCAGGTGCTCGAGGAGGATCCGCTCTTCAACGCCGGCCGCGGCGCCGTGATCGCCGCCGACGGGATCTGCGAACTCGACGCGTCGCTGATGGACGGGCGCGACCTGCGCGCAGGTGCGGTGACGGGACTGCGTCACGTCAGGAGTCCGATCGGCCTCGCCCGGCTGGTAATGGACAGATCGCCGCACGTGATGCTGTCCGGCCAGGGTGCGGAGGAGTTCGCCCTCGAACAGGGGCTCGAACCCGTGGCGAACCGCTATTTCGTCACCGAGCGACGGCAGCGTGAGCTGGCGGCCGCGCTCGACGCGAGTGCCGGCAGTTTCCGCGAATCCCTGATGGGAACCGTCGGCGCCGTGGCGCTCGATGCCGCAGGCGACCTGGCTGCGGCGACGTCCACGGGCGGCATGACCGCCAAGCGCTGGGGCAGGGTCGGCGATTCGCCGGTGATCGGGGCCGGCACCTACGCGGCCAACGACTGCTGCGCCGTGTCGGCGACGGGGCACGGGGAATACTTCATCCGCGCCACGGTCGCGCACGAGATCGCGTCGCTGATCCGTTACGCCGGCAAGAGCGTGCGTGACGCCGCGGACATCGTGGTCCACGAACAGTTGCGGCGGATGGGTGGCGAAGGCGGCGTGATCGTCGTCGGGCGCGACGGCACGCTGGCGTTGCCTTTCAATTCGCGCGGAATGCTGCGCGGGTCGATCGATGTGCTGGGCCGGATGACGACCGGAATTCTCTGATTACCCCCGCTACTGCCGCGCGGGGCGAGGGCGGGAGTGCGTGCCGCGGGGTGGGCGCCCGGGGCTCGGCGGCGGCCCGGCTCCACGCGCGCTGCAACGGCCGTCCGGCTCACGCCGCGAAATAGCGGGCAAGATACTCGTCGAAAGACAGCGTGTCCGACGCCTCGATACGCGCCTGCTGCTCGATCGACTCGGCCGCCTCCGCGGCAAACTCCTCCTGCCGGGACGAGTTCGGGGACAGCAGGTCCTTGAAGTAGGACTGGTGGACTTTCGACATGCGCAGCGCGAAGTTGAAGAACGATTCCTCGTTCGTGCGCATTTCGTGCAGCGAGCGCGCCGCCGGGGTCAACGCAACATCGCGGATCTTGTCCTCCTGCAACTCGAGCGCATTGAGGTACGGTCGTTGCGCGTCGCCCTCGTCCAGCAGCTCGCAGAGGCCGCGCATCGAGTCGATGATCTCGGTGGCCCAGTCACGCAACCTGATGTCGCGACCATCGCGCCGCAGCAGCAGGCCGGGCCGGCGGCCTTCGCGCGCAACGATTGCGTGGTTGCCGTCGAGTTCATCCTGCTCCGGGTTCTCGATCGGGCGGCTGTCGCGCAAAGCGCAGAAAGCGGCGAACGCCTCGAGGAACCGCAGCTTGTTCTGGTTGACGCCCACCGGGTCGAAGGCGCTCACGTCGAGCGAGCGCATCTCGACGTACTGCACGCCCGCGCGCTGCAGCGCCTTCGTCGGACGCTCGCCGCTGCGGGTCACGCGCTTCGGGCGGATGAAGCTGTAGTACTCGTTCTCGATCTGCAGGATGTTGGCGTTCAACTGACGGTACTCGCCGTCCACCTGCACGCCGATCTTTTCGTACTCGGGATTCGGCGTGCTGATCGCGGCCGTCAGGTCGCGCACGTAATGATCGAGGCTGTTGACCGAGACGCTGAGTCCCGCCTGGCTCTTGTTGCGGTAGCCGAGGTCGCTCATGCGCAGCGAGGTGGCATATGGCGCATACAGGCTGCGGGGCTCGAGCGGCTCGAGGCCGTCGACCTTGCGCCCCTGCAGGAACGACGGGCAGATCGCCGGCGAATTGCCGAACAGGTACAGCACGATCCAGCCGTGCCGCCGGTAATTGCGCAGCAGCGAGAAGTAGGACTCGGAGCGGAACGCTTGCCCGGATTCCCTGGACTGCAGCACGTCTGCCAGCACCGGCCAGAAGTGATCCGGGAACGAGTAGTTGAAGTGCACGCCGGCGATGGCCTGCATCACGCGGCCATAGCGGTGACCGAGACCCTCGCGGTACACGGTCTTCATGCGACCGACGTTCGACGAGCCGAACCGGGCGATCGGGATGCTTGCGTCGCCCTTGATGGCGCACGGCATGCTCGTGGCCCACAGCAGTTCGTCGTCGGGCAGGTTCGTGTAGACGAAGCGATGCAGGTCGGCGAGGTACTGCACCAGTTCCCAGGTGTGGGCGAAAGGCGGCGTGACCAGTTCGATCAGCGCTTCGGAGTAATCGGTCGTGACGTGCTCGTTGGTGAGCGCCGACCCCAGCGTCCGCGGGTGCGGGGCCTGCGAGATCTGCCCGCCCGGCGTCACCCGCAGCGATTCCCGCTCCACGCCCTTGAGCCCGCCCTGCAGCACGCCCTTGGCGCGGGCGTTGATGATGCCGGCGAGGCGTTTTTCGAAGGCTCGGTCCAGGGACATCGTGGGCTCAGCCGCCATTGCAAGGCCCGGTAGGGTAGCAGAACGGCCTGACGGTCCCGACCACGCGCCGGGCATGACGTCAGACGCCGACCGACGGTCCACGCGAACCCTGCCCGGTCGTCCGCAGCACTCTGCGGCAGCCTGGCCGACCGGGCTTCGAATAGCCATATAATTAAACAAATACAATCACTTATTCAGCAAGGGCGGGGCTGGACTTCAGTTCAGCCGCCCGGCTTCGCAGCGACGGGGCTGGCGGACAGCAGCTATGCTTGCGCTGTGCGCTACCTGGGAGTCCTTGTTCTTGCGACCGCAGTCGCTGGCACGCTGGCTGCTGCGCCCGCGCGCGCCGAGGACACCATGCGCTGCGGCAGCAAGATCGTTTCCGTCAGTGACGGCAAGGACAAGGTTCGCGCCCTGTGCGGTGAGCCGACGAGCGTCAGTTTCCAGGGCGTGGTACGGCGCGCGGCCCGCTACGAGTATGGTTACGGTTACAGCCGCTACGAGTACTACGGCCCGGGCGTCATCGACATGCCCGTGGAAATCTGGACCTATAACTTCGGCAGCAGCAGGTTGCTGCGCAAGCTGCGCTTCGTGGGCGACGAACTCGACGAGATCCGTACCGACGGCTACGGCTATTGATTCGTCGCTGCGCGCAGCTGGCGGCGCATGTCGATCCAGCGATTGATCCTGGTTTCGAGCACGGACAAGGGCAGCGGGCCGCTGCCGATGACTTGTTCGTGGAATTCGCGCACGTCGAAGCGTTCGCCAAGGCGCTGCTCGGCCCGGCGACGCAGCTCGAGGATCTTGAGCTGACCGATCTTGTCGGCGAGCGCCTGGCCGGGACAGGCGATGTAGCGGTCGAGTTCGGCGGCTATGTCCGCCTCGCCGAGCGCCGTGTTCGCGCGCAGGTACTCGCCCGCTCGCTGGTGGCTCCAGCCCTGCGCATGCAGGCCGGTGTCGACGACGAGGGCCGCCGCATGCCTCAGCTCCGAGTCGATGGCGCCGAATTGGCTGTAGGGGTCTGCATAGAGCCCCAGGTCGGCCCCGAGCGACTCCGCGTACAGCGCCCACCCCGCGACGAACGTGGCGTCGTCGCCGAAGCGTCGGAACCGTGGCAGATCAGGCGTCTCCTGCGCGATCGCCGCCTGGTAGAGGTGCCCCGGCACGGCCTCGCCCAGGTAGAGCGTGTCCATCGCATAGGACGGGCGCGAAGTGAGATCGCTGGTATTCACGTAGAAGACGCCGGCGCGTGCGGCATTCGGCGGCGAGTGCGACGCGCTGGCAGCGGCAGCCGCGCGAAAACCTTCGATCGGCCGGATCGCGAAAGTCGACTGCGGCCGGCGCAGGAACAACGCGGGCAATCGCGCATCGACGCGCTCGCGCAGCGCCGCATAACCCACGAGCATCGACTGGGCATTGCCGAACTGGAACCTCGCGTCCGCACGCAGCGCATCGAATACGGCCCGCGGCTCGCCCGCGATGCCGGGCACTCCCTGCAGACCCGCGAGACTCGCACGTAACCGCGCCACTTCGCGCTGGCCGAGTTCATGCACGTCAGCCGGCGTCATGTCGGTCGAGGTGTAGTACCGCACGAGGTACGCGTACCAGAGGTCCCCGCTCGGCAGGTTCGACCACGACACGGATTCGCGCGCCCTGGGCAGGTATTCCTGGGCCAGGTAATCGTGCAGACGCCGGTAGGCTGGCAGCACTTTCGTCCGCAGCTTGTCATCGTAAGCCTGCAGCAGGCGCCGGCGGTCGGCCACGCTCGGACCGGCAGGGAAGTTCAGCAGCGGCTGCCAGAACACGGTTTGCCGCGGGTCCTCCAGCCGGCCGAACGCCTCGAGCTGCGGCAACGTGCGCTCGACCACGATCTGCGGCAGCACCACGCCCTTGGTGACGCCGGCACGCAGGTTGTTGATGGCCTGGTCCACCCAGGCGACGAAGCCATCCATGCGCGCGAGGAAGTTGTCGTAATCGCGCGTCGTCCTGAACGGATGCGCGCCCTGACCTGAACCGAGCTGCGCAAAGACGCCCGGCCAGTTGGCGAACGAGTTGATCGCCAGCAGTTCGCTCGGATACCGGTACCCGCCGATGCCGATCTCACGCTGGCGCTTGAAGGCGGCGTACGTGACGAGGTCTTCGCCGGCCAGCTGCTTCCGGTCGATCGCCTGCAGTTTCTCGAGCGCCTCCTGTTCGATACCGAGCGAATCCGCCATCCAGCTCATGCTGGCGTAGTCGCCGAAGCGATCGTCGAACCGGTGGTCGCCGAGTTCGCTGGCACGTACGGGGTTCAGCGCGAGGTACTGGTCGAAATACGTTTCGGCGACGCGATACAGCTCGGCCGCTGCAGCGTTCGACGCGCGCAAGGGTGCGGACAGCTCCGATGGCTTTTCTTCGGCTCGCGTCGACGGCTCGGGCGCGAAGTCGCATGCCGCCAATGCCAGCGCGGCAACCAGCGGTGGCAACAGCAGTCGGTTGTGCGACATTCGCTGGCGGCTCAACGGCGAGCCGCGATCCAGCGGTCGACCTTCGCTTCGAGCACGTTCATCGGCACGGCGCCATCGCCCAGGACTTCACGGTGGAAGTCGCGCAGGTCGAATTTCGGCCCGAGCGCCTGCGCCGCCCGGTGGCGCAGGCCCTGGATCCGCAAGTCCCCCACCTTGTAGCCAAGCGCCTGGCCGGGCCAGGCAATGTAGCGTTCGACTTCGGAGACGACGTCCGACTCGGCCATCGTCGAGTTGTCGAGCATGAACTTGATCGCCTGCTCCCGCGTCCAGCCTTTCGCATGCAGTCCGGTGTCGACGACGAGGCGCATGGCGCGCAGCTGTTCGTCGTTCAGGCGACCGAACCACTGGTATGGATCGGTAAAGAGCCCGAGTTCCTGGCCGAGCGATTCTGCGTAAAGCGCCCAGCCTTCGACGTAAGCCGTGTAATCGCCGCCGAAGCGGCGAAAACGCGGCACGCCGGCGAGTTCCTGCTGGATCGACACCTGGAAGTGATGTCCCGGCGCCGCTTCATGCAGCGACAGCGTCTCCATGCCGAACTTCGGCTGCGCCTTCAGGTTGAACGTATTGACGTAGAACACGCCGGGTCGCGAGCCGTCTGCCGAAGGTTGCTGGTAATACGCACCCGCCGCGGATTCCGCGCGGAACGCCTCGACCTCGCGCACTTCGTAGTCCGCCTTCGGCAACACCGAGAACAGTTGCGGCAGCGCGGCATCGATGCGCGTCTTGAGCGTACGGTACCCGGCGAGCAGGTCCGAACCCTGCGTGAAGTAGAACTGCGGATCGGTTTCGAGGAACGTGAAAAACGCCTGCAGGTCGCCTTTGAACCCGACCTGCTGCCGGACCTTGTCCATTTCGTCCAGGATGCGCCGCACCTCGCTGAGGCCCAGCACGTGGATCTCCTCGGGCGTCAGGCTCGTGGTGGTGTGTTCCTGCACGTAGAAGGCGTACCAGGCCGGTCCGTCAGGCAACGCCGTCCAGGCTACGCTGCTGCGCGTTTGCGGCAGGTATTCGTCGCGCACGAAATCGCGCAGGCGCCGGTAGGCGGGCAACAGCGTGCCGTCGAGCGTCCTGGCGTATGCGGCAGTGAGCCGCTCACGGTCGGCCACGGGGAAGGTCGCCGGAAACCTGCCGATCGGCGCGTAGTACTGGCTGTCCTGCGCCTGCGACACGACCATCGCGTCAAGCTGACCGAGCACCTTTGCCATGACGGCACGCGGTTGCACGACCCCCCTGGTCACGCCCTCCCGCATGTTGACGACCGCCTGGTCCATCCAGACCGCCAGGCCGCCCAGCCGCTGCAGCCAGTGTTCGTAGTCTGCGACCGTCTCGAACGGCTGCGCGTTGGTGCCCGAACCCAGCGCGGGCATCACGGTGAGCAGGCTGCCGGCCTGGTTGATCGGCAGCAGGTGAAACGGAAACCGCTCGCCCCGTGCTTCCCGTTCCCGCTCGTACCGGAAGATGTCATACGAAATGCGGTCCGCCGGCGAGAGCGAACCAGGGTCGAGCGCGCGGATCGCCGCAAGGTACTTCTGGTTCAGCGCGCGCGAGGCCGCCAGGTACTGCGGACCGATCGAATTCGGCAACTGATCGTCGTAGCGATGATCGCCGATGTATGTCGCGAGCAAGGGGTTGGCGCGCAGATTGTCCTCGAAATAGTTCTCGAAGAG
>JBAVJR010000402.1:0-2595 GCA_049687855.1 Steroidobacteraceae bacterium
ATGACACGCCGGTCATCCCCGTGCGGGTTGCGTGGCGGATTCCCCATCTGGAGCACGAGCACGGTTTGCGCTTGCGCGACCTGGTCTTTGGCGATCCGCGGCATCCGGGGAGGATACGAGCGGCCTGGGTGATGCTGCGGGATCGACAGCGCGCGCATTGCCTGGTCGGCGCGCCCGCGACGATCGGCGAATTGAAGCAACGCTTCGCCGGACAGGTGGCGGGTGTCGAGCACCGGGAGCGGCATGCGTTTGCCGGCTTCGTGGCGCGCGAGGCAGCGGTGACCCTCGACATCGAAGAGCGTGGCATCCAGGGCAGTCGGTACAAGGTGCCGCGCTTCGTCGCCGCGAGCATCCTCTCGAGCCGGGAGTTCCGTCCCGCCCTCGAGAAGATCGCGGCTGCGCAGGGTCGTCCGCCGGCAGACCTGCTGGTGCAAGCGAGACGCTACCTGGCCGAGCTGGTGTCCACGCCGAGCCCGCTGTGGCTCGACCTGCGCGCGCACCTGGATCGTTTCCTCTTTACCCGCGGGTACGACCGCCATACGCGCTTCGACCCGGCAGAACTCGAGCGGCTGCGCGAGAGCATGCGCACGCATCCGACGGTGCTGCTCTTCACTCACAAGACCTACATCGACGCCAGCCTGCCGACCCTGCTGCTCTACAGCAACGACCTGCCTATGCTGCACACGTTCGGCGGCATCAACATGGACTTCGCGGGATTTGGCGCCCTGCTCAGACGGTCCGGCGCCATTTTCATCCGCCGGACGTTCCAGGACGACCCGGTCTACAAGCTCGTCCTGCGCAGGTACGTGGGGTACTTGCTGGAGAAGCGCTTTCCGATGTCGTGGGCGCTGGAAGGCACGCGCTCGCGCCTGGGCAAGCTGATGCCGCCGCGCTATGGCCTGCTCAAGTACACGCTCGATGCCGCGCACGACGCCGGCATCGAGGACGTGCACATCTATCCGTTCGTCACAAGCTTCGACCTGATCCGCGACGTCGAGGAATATGCCGCCGAGCAGACGGGCCGCGTGAAGAAGCCCGAATCGCTCAAGTGGCTGCTCGGCTATGTCAGGTCGCTGCGCCGGCCGATGGGACGAGTACGCGTGGATCTGGGCGATCCGGTCGTGGTCAGGCGGGCGCCCGCGCCGGACGACAAGCTGGCGCTCGCGAAGATCGCATTCGAGGTCGCGGTGCGCGCCAACCGCGTCACGCCGCTCACCGTGACGGCCGTGATGTGCCTGGTCCTGCTTGGTACGGCGCCGCGCGGCGCCACGGCACAGGAACTCGTGAAGCTCGTCGCGGTGCTGGCGGACTGGGCGCGGGCCCGCGGCATACGCATGACCGACGAACTCGCCGCCGACGACCGCGCGGCGTTCCTCGTCAATGTCGATCGCCTCGCCGCGAGCGGATTGCTGCTGCGCTACGACGAGGGCAGCTCGGTGGTCTACGCGATCGAACCTGCCCGGCACCCGATCGCCAGCTACTACCGCAACAGCATCGCCCATCACTTTCTCGACAAGTCCATCCTCGAACTGGCGCTGTTCAAGGTCGACGACGTCGCCGACGGTGACGTCGGCACCGTCTTCTGGGCGGAAACCGAGCGCCTGCGCGAGCTGTTCAAGTTCGAATTCTTCTATCCGCCACGCGAGGAATTCCGCGCCGGACTCGTCGCCGAACTTGAGCGTGTCGATCCCAGGTGGCGTGAACGCCTGGCCGGCGACCGCCTGCAGGCCCGTCGACTCTCGCGGCGGTTTCAGCCCTTCATCGGCCACGCGGTCCTGCTGCCGTATGTCGAGGCCTATGCCGTGGTCATGGACCTGCTGGCGCGGCTCGGCCGCGGCGAGCGGCTCGAGCAGCAACGCTGCGTCGAACTCGCGCTGAAGGAGGGGCGGCAGGCCTACCTGCTGCGGCGGGTCAGCAGCGAGGCCTCGATCGGCAGGATCCTGTTCGAGAACGGGTTCCGGCTGGCCGCGCATCTCGGGCTTGCCGGTGAAAGCACCGACGAGGCGATCGCCGGGCGGCGGGCGCTGCTGTGGGAGCTGCGCGCGCTGTCGCACCGCATGGAGCGGATGCGGCACGAGGCGCTCGCTCGCGCCGAAGAAATCATGGCGATGAAGGCATGACGACGATCTCGCAACTGAGCGCGCAGGATTCGCAGTTCCTCTACGTGCAAGGCGGCGACGTGCTGACCCACGTCATGAGCATCAATCTCTACGATCCGTCGACCGCGCCCGGGGGCTCGGTGCGGTTCAAGGAAATCGTGCGCCACGTGGCGAGTCGTTGCCACACCTCGCCAGTGTTCAAGCGCAGGCTGCATCGACTGCCGCTCGATCTCGATCATCCTTACTGGGTCGAAGCCACGGATTTCGACGTCGAGGCGCACATCAGCCACGTGCGGCTGCCGAAGCCAGGCGACTGGCGTCAATTCTGCATCCTCGCCGCGCGGCATTTCGCCCGGCCGATGAACATGGATCGGCCGCTCTGGGACATCTGCGTCGTCGAAGGTCTCGACCGCATTCCCGGCGTCGCCCCTGGCAGTTACGCGCTGTTGCAGCGCTTCCATCATTCCGCCATCGACGGCGCCTCGGGTTCGTATGC
>JBAVJR010000403.1:0-6658 GCA_049687855.1 Steroidobacteraceae bacterium
CAAGGACGCGGTCGCGGATTCATCGGCAAAGATGGCATTCTCGGGCGTCATCGCGGCAATTACCTGTGCGACACCGAGTGCGGTCAACGCGCCGCTCGGCAGTTGCGGCAGTTGCAGCGGAATTCGCACGGTTGATCGCGCGGGCGCGCCCAGCGCGTCGGCCAGCGCAGCGAGCGCCCGTGCACCGTCCTGGTGAGCGTGCGCCAGGTAGCTGAGGTGCGAGCCCTCGGGGGCACACCAGCTCGGCTTGCCGGGATACGCGAAGAAGGACACCGGCGGCTTGGCGCCGACGAAGATGATCTGCTCGAAGTCTTTCAGGAAGTCGACGATCTGTTCCGCGAAGTAGGGAATGCGCTCGACCGGTACGCGACCCGCGCCGAGTTCGGCGTGCGGTGCAAACGTGTCGCAAAGCAACCGCGCACCCGTCTTTGCCTGCACGCGACCGGCGGCCTCGAGGCCGGCGCCGTGGAGCGCTGCGCCGCGTAACAGCAGCGCGGTCTTCTTGCCGTTCGACAGCAGCCTGGCAGCAGCCTCGATGGCATCCGCGCTGACCGGCGCAGCAACCATGTCCGGCAGCTTCTGTTCGGCCCGCTGGGCCTCGTTCCACGCGGTATCGGCCGGGAGAATCAACGTCGACACACAGCCAGGCGCCGCGCGCGCGGCCTGGACCGCCCGCGCGGCATCCGAAGCCACGGCGTCAGCGCTCTTCGATTCGTGGATCCACGACGAGACCGGTCGCGCAAAGCCGACGATGTCGGACGTCAGCGGTGCGTCGTACTGCAGGTGATACGTGGCGTGGTCGCCGACTATGTTCACGAGCGGGGTGTTGGCGCGCCGTGCGTTGTGCAGGTTCGCCAGGCCGTTGGCAAGACCGGGCCCCAGGTGCAGCAGCGTGGCGGCAGGCTTGCCGGCAACGCGTCCGTACCCATCGGCGGCGCCAGTCACTACCCCTTCGAACAGGCACAGCACGGACCGCATCTGCGGCACGGAGTCGAGCGCGGCGACAAAATGCATCTCCGACGTGCCGGGGTTGCCGAAGCAGACTTCGACGTCGCAATTGACCAGGGTCTGCAGCAGGGACTGTGCGCCGTTCATCGTCGTTCTCCGTGTCGGACCGCTATTTTAGACCGAGTGCCAATCGGATCGCCCACGCGACGCCGCCGAGTACCGCAACGCTGCCGGCCCAGAGCACGACGAACCAGAGCAGGCGCTGCCAGCGTTTGGGCGCCATCGTCAGTGGTAACCGCCGCCGCCCTGTTCGATCTTGCCGCGGAACACCCAGTACGAGTACCCGGTGTACACCAGGATGATCGGGATCAGGAAGGCGGCGCCCGCAAGCAGGAACCCGAGGCTCGACGGCGGCGCAGCCGCTTCCCACAGCGTGACCGACGTCGGCACCAGGTACGGGAAGAAGCTGATCAGCAGTCCGACGAAGCACAGGACGAACAGCGCCAGCGACGCGAGGAAGGGGCTCAGTTCCTGCCGCCGTCGCAGGCCGTTGAAAAGGACGTACGCGGCGAGAGCGACCAGCACCGGAACGGGCGCCACGAACAGGATTCGCGGCCACGAGAACCAGCGCTGCATGAACACGTCACTGAGGAAGGGCGTCCACAGGCTGACGAGCCCGATGGCGGCCAGCGTCGCGCCGCCGGCAACAGCGGCGAATCGATACGCCCGCTGCTGGGTGCGGCCCTGCGTCTTGTAGACGAGCCATGTGGCACCGAGCAGCGCATAGCCGAACACGAGCGATACGCCAGTGAGGACGCTGAATGGCGTGAGCCAATCCCACCAGCCGCCGGCATAGGCGCGGCCCGCCACTGGAATTCCCTGCACCAGCGCGCCGAGCGCGATTCCCTGGGCAAACGCGGCCAGCGTGGATCCGGCGGCGAATGCGCCATCCCACAGGAACTTGCCGCGCTGGGTCTTCCAGCGGAACTCGAAAGCCACGCCGCGGAAGACGAGGCTGAGCAGCAGCACGATCACCGGCGCATACAGCGCGGGCATGATGATCGCGTAGGCCAGCGGAAAGACAGCGAACAGGCCGCCGCCTCCGAGCACGAGCCACGTCTCGTTGCCGTCCCACACCGGCGCGACCGAGTTCATCATCTCGTCGCGCTGTTTCTCCTCGGGCATGAACGGAAACAGGATACCGACCCCGAGGTCGAAGCCGTCGAGCACGACGTAAGCCAGCACCGCGAAGGCGAGGAGCCCTGCCCAGATCAGCGCCAGATCGAGGTGCATCATGCGTCCGGCTCCTTGCTCATCAGGCGCAGCATGTAGAACACACCGGCACCGAAGACTGCGAAGTACACGACTGCAAATGCGGCGAGCGAAGCGCCCACCGCCGCGGCATCGATCGGCGATGCGCTCTCCGCAGTTCGCAGCAATCCGTACACGGTGTAAGGCTGCCGGCCCACCTCAGTGGTGATCCAGCCCGCGAGCACGGCGACGATGCCGATGGGGGTCAAGGCGACGGACGTACGCAGCAGCCACCGCTGGTCGTACAGGCGTTTTCGCGCCCGCAGCGCCAGGCTCCACACGCCGACGGCGAGCATCGCGAGCCCGGCCCCGACCATCACGCGAAAGCTCCAGAAGACGATAGTCGCATTCGGGCGATCTTCGCGCGGCCATTCCTTGAGTCCGCGCACGGTGCCATTCCAGTCGTGGGTGAGGATCAGGCTGCCAAGCCTCGGCACCTCGATTGCGTAACGTGTCCGCTCCTGCTCCATGTCCGGCCAGCCGAACAGGATGAGCGGTGCACCCGCGTGCGTCTCGAAGTGACCTTCCATTGCCGCGACCTTGGCGGGCTGGTGCTCCAGCGTATTGAGCCCATGGAAGTCACCGACGACGACCTGCAACGGCGCGACGATCGCGGCCATCCACATGGCCATCGAGAACATGATGCGCGATGCTGGCAGCGTCGAATCACGCAGCAAGTGAAGGGCAGCAGTACCACCGACGATGAATGCCGTGCTGAGGTACGCTGCCAGGAGCATGTGCGCGAGCCGGTAGGGAAACGACGGGTTGAAGATGATCGCGATCCAGTCCGCCGGAACGAACTGGCCGACGTCGTTGATCGCGTAGCCTGCCGGCGTCTGCATCCAGCTGTTGACCGAGAGAATCCAGAATGCAGAAATGAACGTGCCGAGTGCGACCATCAGCGTCGCCAGGAAGTGCAGTCGCGGCCCCACGCGGGACAGGCCGAACAGCATTACACCGAGGAATCCTGCTTCCAGGAAGAAGGCGGTCAGCACCTCGTAACCCATCAAGGGGCCGATGACCGGACCGGCCTTGTCGGAGAACACGCTCCAGTTGGTGCCGAACTGGTAGCTCATGACGATGCCGGAAACGACGCCCATGCCGAACGCCACCGCAAAGATCTTTTTCCAGTAATTGAAGAGGTCGAGGAAGACGGCGCGGCCGGTGAAGAGCCAGAGGCCTTCGAGCACGGCGAGGTAGCTGGCCAGCCCGATCGAGATCGCCGGGAAGATGATGTGGAAACTGACCGTGAAGGCGAACTGCAGCCGCGCGAGTGTCAGTGCATCGAAGTCCATTGTTCGTCCACGGTCCTGCCAGCGTGGGGCAAGCCTAGCCCCTGGGCCGCCGGCTGTCCCGGGCTTTCCGGCGAACGTAGAGATTCATCAGCGGCGTGACGGAAATGCCGTGCACGACGATCGAAGTTGCGACCAGGGCGAGCGTCAGCCCGACGAGCTGATGGGCGATGGCATCCGGCACGCCTCGGTTGACGGCGAACATGAGGTAGTAGATCGAGCCGATCCCGCGGATACCGAACCAGGAGATGAGGAGTCGCTGATCCCGCGATACGGGTGCGCCCAGCAGTCCCAGCCAGACGGAGATGGGACGAACGACGAGCAGCATCAGCGCCACGAACACGACGGTGGTGAGGTCGATGTCGATGTAGTAGAGCATCGCGCCAACGACCAGTACCACGGCGACCTCCGCAATTCGTTCCAGCTGCTCGTTGAAGTCGCGGACTTCCTGCATCATGTAAGCCGTCGCATACCTGGAATCGGTAGCCACCTTGTCACTGGTGCCTTGGCTTTCGAGGATGATTTTCGGCGGCGTCTCCGAACGCGTGACGTCGATGTGTTGATTGGCTCGCTGCAGCGCGATGCCAGCCGCCAGCACGGCCAGAAAGCCGTACGCGCTGCAGAGCAGGGCCATTCCATAGGCGAGCGCGATGAGGCCCAGGGCCAGGAATTCATCGAGACCGACCGAAAGCTCATGAACGGTTCGCAGGTGGATGACGAGCCTGCCAACGAGCGCGCCCAACGCTGCACCGATGAGCAGACCGCCGGCAATGGCCCAGGCGACGTCGAGCGCGAGCCAGCGTCCACCGCCCACGCCGAGATCGTGCAGTCCCAGCAGTCCCAGCCCCAGCATCACGAACGGAAAGGCGGCTCCGTCATTGAGGCCGCCCTCGGCCGAAAGACTGAAGCGCAGGCGGTCCCGATCATTCGCTTCCAGGACCTGGACGTCCGACGCGAGCACCGGGTCTGTCGGCGCCACGATCGCTGCAAGCAGGATTGCCGCTCCCCACGAAAGGCCCAGGCCCACCACCCCGATGGCGGTGACGAGCGCGATGGTGACCAACATCGACAGCGAGGCCAGCCGCAGCGGCAGTCGCCACCGCTTGTCGGACAGCGGCAGGCCGAGCTTGAGTCCGACTGCGAACAACGAGATCAGGACCGCCACTTCCGCGGCTCGCTCGAGCACTTCCGCATGGAGCAGCGGGTCCGGTGACAATAGAGTCCATCCCGCCGGGCCAAGCCCGACACCGACTGCGAGATAAAGCATGCCGGTGCTCAGTGGCATGCGCCGCAGCAGGCTGCCAGCCAGTGCCATCGTAGTCAGGAGTACGCCGACGATGAGCGCCCAGAGGCCAAAGGTCATGCGCCGGCCCTTGAATGCGGGCGACGCTGGTTGTCGAGTTCGCGATGCATGCTGCGATTGTTATAGCAGCTGCCATCGGTGCGCGTCCGTGCGCCGCCGCGCCTGGCAGAGAAGCCCGCGCCGGGCGCACCCTTGTGCGCGCCCCGGCATCGCGCGACCATCGATCGCCCCCGCCGGGCTGCAATGGATCCGAATGCGATGAAACTAACGCTGGGAATGATTGGACTGGGTCGGATGGGCGGCAACATGAGTCGCCGCCTCGCCCGCGCCGGCCACACCGTAATGGCGTGGGACCGCTCACCTGAAGCTCGGGCGGGATTGACGGACGAGCCGCGCATCGAGCCTGCCGACACCCTGGAAGCTCTCGTATCGAGCCTGCCAGCACCCAGGATCGTCTGGCTGATGTTACCGGCCGGTGCGCCCACGGACGAGACGTTGCAGCGTCTCCTGCCGGTGTTGTCGCCGGGCGACGTCGTCGTCGACGGCGCCAACGCGATGTACAAGGACAGTCAGCGCCATGCGGCAGCGCTTGCCGCGCATGGGTTGTCGTTCGTCGATGCCGGTGTATCCGGGGGCGTGTGGGGCCTGGAGAACGGTTACGGCCTGATGGTGGGCGGCGAAGTCGAGGCCGTGCGCACGATCGAACCCGTGCTGCGCGCACTGGCCCCGGCGGCAGACCGCGGCTGGGTGCATTGCGGGCCGGCCGGTGCCGGGCACTTCACCAAGATGGTCCACAACGGCATCGAGTACGGAATGATGCAGGCCTACGCCGAAGGGTTGGCGTTGATGCGTGCCAAGAGCGAGTTTGCGCTCGACCTGCCGCAGATCACGGAAGCCTGGCGTCACGGCACGGTGATCCGGTCGTGGCTGCTGGACCTGACGGCCGAGTTCCTGGCGCACGACCCGACGCTCGAGTCGACGGCGCCGTTCGTCGCGGATTCGGGGGAAGGCCGCTGGACGGCCATCGAATCCATCGAACTCGGTGTGCCGACGCCCGTCATGACGCTCTCGTTGATGGAGCGCTTCGCGAGCCAGGGCAAGGGCGATTTCACCAACCGATTGCTGGCACGCATGCGCCAGGCATTCGGTGGGCACGCGGTGAAGACGAAGTAACGGGCGAGTCGTCGGTACGCCCGGCGCCGACGTGTCGGCTGGTCAGCCGCAGGGCGTCGTCGCTGAGACCGACGGCGGGTCGTACCAGCCGCCGAAGCGTTCGACCATGCGTGCTGCGGAGTCCGGTCCCCAACTGCCCGAAGCATACCGCTCTGCCTGGGGGCCGCCGGCCAGCAGTCGATCCACGATGTCCCAGGCCACCTCGACGGAGTCCTGGCGCGCGAACAATGTCGCATCGCCACGCATTGCGTCGCCCAGCAGTCGCTCATAAGGCGTCATCTCGTCGGTCCGCGAATTGCAGGCATAGAGTTCGGTCTCAATGCCCACCATCGCCTCGCCGGCATCCTTGGTGCGGACGCCGAGCGCAATCGCAATGCGGTCCGGTCCGAGCCTGAACCGCAGGTAATTCGCCCGCGGCGGCAGGGTTTCAGCGAAAAGCCGCTGCGGCGGACGTCGAAATGTCGCCATCACCTCGGTCGCTGTCACCGGCAGCCGCTTCCCGGTCCGGATGAAGAACGGCACGTCGGCCCAGCGCCACGAGTCGATCTCGAAGCGCAGCGCCGCGTACGTTTCGGCATCCGAGTTGGGACTGACGCCTTCCTCGCTCCGGTATCCCTCGTACTGGCCGCGC
>JBAVJR010000404.1:0-1963 GCA_049687855.1 Steroidobacteraceae bacterium
GTGCAGCCCGGCGCGTCGGTGCAGCCGACGGAAGCCGGGGCGACGGCGACGCCCGCCGCTCCGCCCGCTCCCACGCCGACGTCGTAAGCGCCCGGCAATGGCACACTTTTTCATCGACCGACCGATCTTCGCGTGGGTCATCGCGATCATCATCATGCTGGCGGGCGGCCTCGCGATCACACAGCTGCCGATCTCGATGTACCCCAACATCGCCCCGCCCGCGGTGACGATCAGAGCCAACTACCCGGGCGCGTCGGCGAGGGTCGTCCAGGACGCGGTGACGCAGATCATCGAGCGGAACATGAAGGGCCTCGACGGCCTGATCTACATGTCTGCGACCAGCGACGCCTCGGGCAACGCGTCGATCACCCTCACGTTCGAATCCGGCACCGACCCGGACATCGCGCAGGTCCAGGTGCAGAACAAGCTGCAGCTGGCGATGCCCTCGCTGCCGCAGGAAGTGCAGCGCCAGGGCGTCAACGTGACCAAGTCGCGCAGCGGCTTCCTCATGGTCATCGCGTTCGTCTCGAAGGACGGCAGCATGACGCGCGACGACATCTCGGACTACGTCGGCTCGAGCCTGATCGACCCGTTGAGCCGAGTCCCGGGGGTAGGCACGGTGCAGCTCTTCGGGTCGCCGTACGCGATGCGCATCTGGCTCGACCCGAACAAGCTCGACACGTATGGCCTCGCCATCGGCGACATCATCACGGCGGTGCGCGCCCAGAACGCGCAGGTCACGATCGGCCAGCTCGGCGGCGCGCCTTCGGTCCAGGGGCAGCAGCTGAACGCGACGATCAGCGCGCAGGAACGCCTGCAGACGCCGGAGCAGTTTCGCGCCATCGTCCTGCGCAGCCATCCCGACGGGTCGGCCCTCAAGCTCGGCGACGTCGCGCGGGTCGAAATCGGCGCGGAAACCTACGAGTTCGTCAGTCGCTACAACGGGCAGCCGGCGAGCGGCATGGCGATCTCGCTGGCGACCGGCGCCAACGCGCTTGACACCGCGGCCGGCGTCGAGCGGGCGCTGGCCGGACTGCGGCCATACTTCCCGGCAGGCCTCGAAGCGATAGTCCCGTTCGACACGACGCCGTTCGTGCGGATGTCGATCAAGGGCGTCATCACGACGCTGGTCGAGGCGATCGTGCTCGTGTTCCTGGTCATCTACCTGTTCCTGCAGAACTTCCGCGCCACGCTGATCCCCACCATCGCCGTGCCGGTGGTGCTGCTCGGCACGATGGGCGTGCTGGCCGCGCTCGGCTTCTCGATCAACATGCTCACGATGTTCGCGATGGTGCTGGCGATCGGCCTGCTGGTGGACGACGCCATCGTCGTGGTCGAGAACGTCGAGCGCGTGATGCGCGAGGAGGGACTGTCGCCACTCGAGGCCACGCGCAAGTCCATGCGGGAGATCACCGGCGCGCTCATCGGCATCGGCATGGTGCTCGCGGCGGTGTTCGTGCCGATGGCGTTCATGCCGGGTTCGATCGGCGTGATCTACCGCCAGTTCTCCGCGACGATCGTGTCGGCGATGTCGTTGTCGGTGCTGGTCGCGATCGTGCTCACGCCGGCGCTGTGCGCGACGATGCTGAAGCCGGTGCGCAAGGGCGAGCACCACGCCGAGACCGGCTTCTTCGGGCGGTTCAACCGCGCGTTCGAGCGCGGCAGCGCAGCCTACCGGAACGGCGTGCGCGGCATCCTGGCTCGCAGCGGCCGCTTCATGCTCGTGTTCGCCGCCCTGGCCGTCCTGATGGGCCTGCTGTTCGTGCGGCTGCCCAGCGCGTTCCTGCCCCAGGAAGACCAGGGAACCCTGCTCGCACAGCTGATCGCGCCGGTTGGCTCGACACAGCAGCGCACGCTGCAGTCGCTGGAAAAGGTGGAGCAGCATTTCCTCGAGGGCGAGAAGGGCGCAGTCAAGGCTGTGTTCGGCGTGCAGGGCTTCAGCTTCGGCGGCATCGGCCAGAAC
>JBAVJR010000405.1:0-16404 GCA_049687855.1 Steroidobacteraceae bacterium
TCGACCGCGCTCGAGCCATTGTCCGCGTAGAAGCAGCGCGTCAGGCCGGGCGGTGCGAGGCGGGTGAGCCGTTCGGCCAGCTGCACCGCAGGCTCGTGGGTGAATCCCGCCAGGATCACGTGCTCGAGTTTGCCGAGCTGGGCGGTGATGGCCGCGTTGATGCGAGGGTTGGCGTGGCCGAACAGGTTGACCCACCAGGAGCTGATGGCATCGAGGTAGCGCCGGCCGTCGTAGTCATAGAGCCAGACCCCTTCGCCCCGCTCGATCGGGGTCAGCGGCAACCACTCGTGGTCCTTCATCTGCGTGCAGTGGTGCCAGACGACGCGCAGGTCGCGTTCGGCGAGCGGATGCAGGGCGCGGGCGGGCGGGCTGGACGTCATGGAGGGATTTTAGGGCATCATGTGGGTGATGCGACGACAACGCCCTGCGAATCCACCGGCCGCACGATTCGCGATCGACACGGATCGCGGCCTGCTCGAGCTGGCCCGCCAGCAGCCTTCGCCGAATTGCGACGAACGGCCGCAGGGCATCGAGCCCGATCTCATCGTCGTGCACGGCATCAGCCTGCCGCCCGGCGAGTTCGGCGGGCCCTGGATCGACCAGTTGTTCACTAACGCCTTGCCGCCCGACGTCCATCCGTACTTCGCCGAGGTGGCAGACCTGCGCGTGTCCACGCACCTGCTGATCCGGCGCGACGGCGAGGTGGTGCAATACGTCCCGTTCCGGCGCCGGGCCTGGCATGCCGGCGTGTCGTCGTGGGCCGGACGCGAGCGCTGCAATGATTTCTCGATCGGTATCGAGCTCGAAGGCGCCGATCATTCTCCCTACGAATCCGCGCAGTATGCGATGCTCGCCCGGGTGATCGCCGTGCTTTGCCGCAGCTACCCGCAGCTCACGCCCGATCGCGTCGTCGGCCACAGCGACATCGCCCCTGGCCGCAAGTCGGATCCGGGTCCGGCCTTCGACTGGCCGCGGCTGCGGTCGTTGGTGCAGTTCGAACTCGAGGTCGCGCCGGCATGAGCCTGCTCGCTCTGCTGTTCGCGCTGGTCTGCGAGCGGGGCCTCACTCACCTGCTGCACCTGCGCGAGTGGCGGTGGCTCGATCCATATTTCGACTGGGCGGATGGCTTCATGGCGGGACAGACCGGACTGCCGGTCGTGCTTGCGGCAATCGGCCTGGTCGCGCTGCCCGCGCTGCCCGTGCTGCTGGTGGCGCGCTGGCTCGATCCGCAGCTGCTCGGCCTGCTCCAGTTCGCGTTCTCCGTCCTCGTCCTGCTGTTCGCCTTCGGTCCGCGCGACCTGCAGGACGAGGTCGATGACTACGCCGCGGCCCTCGAGCGCCACGATCGCGACGAAGCCCTGCGCCTCGGCAAGGAACTGCTCGAATCGAGCCCGACGCCGCTCGGCCTCGGCGTGCGCGAAGCGGTTGAAGAGGCGGTCTTCATCCAGGCCAACAACCGCATCTTCGGCGTGATCTTCTGGTTCATGGTGCTTGGGGCCGGCGGCGCGTGGCTCTACCGGGTCAGCGACATGTTACGGCGGCGGGCGGCGTTCGAAGCTGCGCGCCAGGGGGTGCCGCGAATCCGCGGGGACCTCGGCAGCGTCCTGGCACTGGTCCACGGCGTGCTGTCGTGGTTGCCGGCGCGACTCACGGCGCTGGCGTATGCGCTCGCCGGGAGTTTCGAGGATGCGGTGGGCAACTGGCGCTCGGCGGTCGATCGCGTGGGCCCGGCGACCGGCATGCTCGATCGCGCCGAAGACCTGCTGGCGCGCGTCGGCATAGGTTCACTGCAACCCAGCCTGGCCGCGGTGAGCCCGGACATGCTCGATGTCATGACGGTGCGTGGCGCGTGGCGGATCGTCCGGCGCTCGCTCTGGATCTGGGTGGCCGTCATCGCGCTCCTCATCATCACGGGCGCTGCTGTCTGACCGGCCCGGGCATGACGCGGATGACACTTCCCGGCATCGATGCGGTCATCCTGCGGTCGCCGCGAAGAGGTTCCTCGCCCGTCCGTGCAATCCTGTTGCTCTTCGCGGCGGTCTCGTCAGCCGCGTTCGTGCCGCAAGCCGCCGCCGGTGACGCCAGGGCGACTGCGCCGCACAAGCCACGCCTCATCAGTCTCGCCCCGAATCTCACCGAGATCGCGTATGCGGCCGGCGCCGGATCGCTGCTGGTCGGCACGGTCGAATTCAGCGATTACCCTGCAGCGGCGCAGGCGGTGCCGCGCGTGGGCGACGCCTGGCGCGTGGACCCCGAACGCGTGCTCGAGCTGCGGCCCGACGTGGTGCTGGTGTGGCCCACGGGGACGCCCGAGACGACGATCTCGCGACTGCGCTCGCTGGGACTCAACATCGTCGCGGTGCCGACGCAGAGCCTGGCGGACGTGCCCAGGGCATTGCGCCAGGTGGGCCGGCTTGCGGGCACGCTGGCGGTGGCCGAAAGAACCGCGCGGGACTTCGAGACCCGGGTGGCTCAGCAGCGCGCCAGGTATGCGCAGCGACCGCCGCTCAGCGTGTTCATCCAGATCGACGACGAGCCGATCTACACCGTCAACGGCCAGCACGTGATCAGCGAAATCGTTGCGTTGTGCGGTGGTCGCAACGTGTTTGCAGACCTGCCGCAACTCGCGCCGCCGATTTCGGCGGAAGCGGTGCTCGCAGCCGACCCGCAGGTGATCCTGAGCACGGACGACACGATCGCGAATCCGCTCGAGCTCTGGAACCGCTGGCCACGCATGCGGGCGGTCCGGTCGGCCAACGTGTTCAGCGTGTCGTCGGACCTGGTGACTCGTGCGTCGCCGCGGCTGGCCCAGGGCGTCGAGGTGACCTGCTCGGCGCTCGAGCGGGCTCGCTCGCGCCTCGCGTCGGCGCCTCAGTCGCAGAACGCGACTCGCTAGCTCTCAGGCACGTACGCGACGTTGGCTTCGCGCGATTGCCGTGATTGCGGCTGGCTGCTGCTGTGGCCGCGACCTGTCGGCGCCTGCGATCGTTCAGTCTTCACTGCACCAGCGGATGTGGTTCCCCGTCTTCGTGGGGAAGACCGTCACGCGCCATGGACGGCGCGTGCGAGCCTACAGGGATGTATTTACGGCGTGTCTTCCCCACGAAGGCGGGGAGTCGCAGCCGCGCGCCGTTAGAAAGCAAACGCAACGGTCGCTGTCGCCAGGACAGAACAGCAGATTCGACGCGAACTACCGCCGCCGCCAAAGCACTTCGCTCCCATGCTCATGCCGCGCCAGCACGCGTGCGATCACGAACAACAGGTCCGACAACCGGTTGAGGTACTGCGGCACCTCCGGCGCGACGAATTCCGCGCGAGCCAGGGCCCATACGCGCCGCTCAGCGCGACGAGCGACCGTGCGCGCCAGGTGACATGCCGCGGCCGCCTGGCCACCGCCCGGCAGGATGAAGTCCTTGAGCGGCGGCAGGCCGTCGTTGAACGAGTCGAGCGCCTGCTCGAGCCGGTCGACGTAGGCCGTCGTGATCGCCCTGTGCCCGGGAATGCAGAGCTCGCCACCCAGGTCGAACATGTCGTGCTGGATTTCGGTCAGCGTCGCCCGCACTGCGTCCGGCAGCCCCGGCACCGCGAGCACCACGCCGATCGCGCTGTTCGCCTCGTCCACCGTGCCATAGGCCTCGACCCGCAGGTGTTCCTTCGGCACCCGCATCCCGTCGCCGAGGCCCGTGCTGCCGTCGTCGCCAGTGCGCGTGTAGATCCTGCTGAGTCGGTGGCCCATGACTGCTACTTGCCTCTGTTGCCTGCGCCCGGAGCGTACCGCATCGACACGTACAGGCCGCGGTCCGGAGTGTTGTAGGTGCTGGCGAGTTCGTAGTCCTCGTCCAGCAGGTTCTCGACGCGTGCGATCAGCGAGAGGCTCGGCGTGGCCCGCCATTCGGCGGTCAGGTTCGCCAGCACGTAGCCGTCGAGCGTCGTGTCCTGCGGGAAGCCGAAGTCCTTGCGGTCGCCCGTCGCCAGCACGTCGAGACCGAGCAGCACCGGGCCGAACGCGCGCGTCAGGCCAACGGTGAGGCTTTCCTGCGCACGGCGCAACAGCCGCGAGTCGTCGGCAAGGTCACGCGGGTCCTGGTAGATCGCTTCCACGCGGGCCTGCCAGAGCGAGCCGGTGTAGACCCACGAGGCCTCGATTCCCTGGATGCGCGCCTCGGCCACGTTCTGGTTGATGCCCTCGAACGGGTCGTAGGACAGGACCGTGAAGTCGATGAGGTCATCGATGTCGGTGTGGAAGGCCGAGAGCGTCAGTGACTGCTGCGGCGTCAGCGCGTGCTTCACGCCGATTTCGTAATTGCGCGAGCGCTCAGGCTGCAGTTCGGGGTTGCCGCCGTAGCCGAAACGGTCCGTCGCGTCGGGGGCCCGGAAGCCGCTGCCGGCCAGGCCGTAGACGCGCGTGCGCTGAGCGTTGAAGGAGTAGCCGTACTCCGCGTTCCACGTGACTGCAGACCCTGCCGTCTCGTGGTCGGTGTAGCCGAGCGCCAGCATCGCCAGATGCGGCCCGACCGAGATCCGGTCCTGCAGGTACACACTGAACGCGTCGGTATCCGACTTGAAACCCTCGCCGAACGATTCGCTGCTCGCGCGCTCGCGCGAATACATCGCGCCGACACCGAGCCCGTGCACCTCGGACAGATTCCAGTCGTACTGGGCATCCAGGGTATTACGGTCGGTCTCGAGGAAATCGGGCGACTGGTTCTGCTGGATCTCGTCCTCGAGGTGATTGATCGAGACGCGAGCCTCGCCTGCTGCACCCACCGGCAGGCGCATTTCAGCCGCCGTCGTCGACGTGACGTAGTCCTGGTCGACCGGCGCAAGGAAGAAATCCGAATATTCCGACGTGCCTGCCGTACGCCAGTGCCGGACCGTGACTTCGGCCGCACCGACGTCGGCGCGCAGCGCGACGTTCGCGCTGAGGTTCTCGTAACCGCGGTCGATGTTGTCGGTCGTGCGGGTCGGAAAGCCGGCGCTGTCCGCCCACGAGACACCGACATCGAGTGCTGCGGACTGCCCGAGGCCGACACCGCCGTTGACGCTGGCGCGTTTCGTGTCGTAAGCACCGTAGCCGGCTTCCGTGATCCAGCCATCCTGCGAGCCGCGGCGGGTCACGACGTTGACGACACCGCCGATCGCATCGCTGCCCCACAGCGCGGAGCGCGGGCCCTTCACGACCTCGATGCGCTCGATCATGTCGGGCCGGATGTTCTGCAGGCCGGGCAGGCCGATGGTGCCCGGATTGATGCGGAGGCCGTCGAGCAGCACCAGCGTCTGGTTACTCTCGGCGCCGCGGATGAACATCGCCGTCGGCTGGCCGGGGCCGCCGTTACTCGCGATGTCGAGACCGGCGTGGAACCGCAGCAGCTCCGCGGCATCGCCCGCATTGCTGCGCTCGATCGTCGCGCGGTCGATTACTACGACAGGCGCCAGCACCTCGTCGGCGGGCGTCGGCACACGCGTTGCCGTGACGATCACGTTGATCCCGGGCTGGACGTCCTCGGCGCGACTGGCCGTCGCCATGGTGGTCGTAAGCAGGGTCGCGACGCCCCACAGGCCATGCCCGGAAACACGACGGAAACTCGATCGCGTGAAGAACGCGGAGATCCAACTGGACATTGTCTTGCCACACCCCGTGCACGTGTCCCCGCGGACGCGATGAAAAATCCAGCGACGAAACGGGGGGTGTGGCGGATCGGGGGCGGTCGCCGCAGAACGGATGGCCGCCCGAGTTCCGGCCGCTCGCCCACCGCGAGGCTGGTCTCGATCGACGGGCCGGTCTCCGGGCTCTCGAGCGGGCTGGGGGCCCTGCCTGCATCCCCTTCCCGCGCTCTCGCGCAGTGGGTGCCGGACCTTGCGGACCGGGTGATGTGGCTTTACTCGACTACCGTTGCGGGGGCAGCGCCGGAATCTGACCGGCTTCCCGTTCTCCCTGAGCCTGCGCTCGCGGGATCACCTGTCGGAGGCCGCACGGTAGGGAAGGCGGGGGGTGATGTCAAGGAAGGCGCGGTACTATGGCGCGTCGTCATCGGGATCGTTGCCATGCCGCATTCTGAGTTCCTGGCCACCGCGCTGGAGGCAGCTCGCGCTGCCGACGACGTCGTTCGTCACTACTACCAGCGCAACCTCAGGATCACGATCAAGGCCGACAAGTCGCCGGTGACCGAGGCCGACGTCGAGACCGAAAAAGCGATCCGCTCGCTGCTCGCCGCGAAATATCCGGCGCACGGCTTCCACGGCGAAGAAACGGGTACTGCGGCGCTCGATGCGGACTACGTCTGGTTCGTCGATCCGATCGATGGCACCAAGGCGTTCGTGCGCGAATACCCGATGTTCTCGACGCAGATCGCGCTGATGCACCAGGGCCGGCTGATCGTCGGCGTGTCGTCCGCGCCGGTGTACGGTGAACTTGCCTACGGCGAGATCGGTGTCGGCGCCTGGCTGAACGAGCAACCGCTGCGCGTCAGCAGCATCGACACGATCGAGAACGCAGCGCTCTCGACAGGCAACCTGAAGTCGCTGGCGACGGGACCGTGCTGGCCCGCGTTCGGCAGGCTCGTCGGCCGGCTGAGCCGCATCCGCGGCTACGGCGATTTCCTGCAGTACCACCTGCTGGCGTCGGGCCGCATCGATGCGGTCGTCGAGTCGGACGTCAACATCCTCGACGTCGGCGCGTGCGCGGTGATCGTCGAGGCCGCGGGCGGTCGATTCACCGATCTCGAGGGGCGGCCGTTCACGCCGCAGAGCACGGGCGTGCTCGCGACGAACGGCAGGCTGCACCAGGCGATCTACGACGCGATTCATTGCTGATCGCGCAGGACACGGAGGCATGCAAACAATGACGAAGAAAATCATTGCGGTGGCGGGCGCGACCGGCGCGCAGGGCGGCGGACTCGTGCGGTCGATCCTTGCGGATCCCACTGGCGAATTCGCCGTGCGTGCCATCACGCGCGATCCGGACTCGCCGAAGGCGCGCGCCCTGGCGGCTGCCGGCGCCGAGGTCGTCGCAGCGGACATCGCCGACCAGGCGGCCGTGGCACGGGCCTTCGCGGGCGCCCATGGCGCGTATTGCGTGACGTTCTTCTGGAACCACTTTTCGCCGGACCAGGAACGGGCCGAAGCCCATGCAATGGCCGACGCCGCGAAGCAGGCGGGCGTGCAGCACGTGGTCTGGTCCACGCTCGAAGACACGCGACGCTGGGTCAAGCCCGATGACGCGCGCATGCCGACGCTCATGGGCAAGTACAAGGTGCCGCACTTCGACGTGAAGGGCGAAGCGGACGACTACTTCCGTGGGACGGGCGTGCCGACGACCTGCCTGCTGACGTCGTTCTACTGGGACAACCTGATCCACTTCGGCATGGGCCCCAAGGCCGGTCCCGACGGCAAGCTGCACTTCGCATTGCCGATGGGCGCCAGGCCCCTGCCAGGCATAGCGGCCGACGACATCGGTCGCTGCGCGCACGGGATTTTCAAGCGCGGCAACGAGTTTGCGGGCCGTACCGTGGGCATCGCGGGCGAACACCTCACCGGCGTGCAGATGGCGGCCGGGCTCACTCGTGCGCTCGGCCGCGAGGTGCTGCACCAGGACGTGCCGTTCGACGTCTACCGCGGGCTGGGTTTCCCCGGCGCGGAAGACCTCGGCAACATGTTCCAGTTCAACCACGATTTCAGCGCCGACTTCTGCCGTGCGCGCAGCGTCGAGTTCACGCGCTCGATCAACCCGCAGCTGCAGAGTTTTGCCGACTGGCTGGCGGCGCATGCGCGCGAAATTCCGCTCACCTGAACGAGCCCCGGGACGCGGGCGCGCATCGATCAGGCGGCGACGAACGTCCGGCCGTGTTCCCAGCGCAATTCGCGCACGGCGATGCCGTAGAGCTCGCCGATCGAATGCTCGTTGAGCGCCTCGTCGCAAGGGCCGCAATGCCAGCGGCCATCACCGAACAGCAGCAACGCCGAATCGGCAAAGCGCGCCGCAAGCCCGATGTCGTGCAGGCTGACGATCACGGTGCGGCCAGCATCCGCAAGCCGCCGGAAGATCCGCAGCACGTCGAGCTGGTGCTGCGGATCCAGCTGGTGGATCGGTTCATCCAGCAGGAAGACCTCCGGGTCCTGCGCGAGGATCGTCGCGATCGAGAGCCGCCGCCGCTCACCGCCCGACAGCGTCGCGATGTCGCGCCCTTCGAAGCCGGCGAGATCGACCGCGGCCAGGGCACGTTGCGCGGCTGCACGGTCGTCCGCGCTTTCCCAGGCCCAGAAATCGACGTGCGGGTGACGCCCGACGAGCACGGCCTCGAGCGCCGTCGCTGGAAACGGATCGTCGACCATCTGCGGCAACAAGCCCAGCGTGCACGCGAGCTCACGGCGCGGCCACGAGTCGATGGGTCGCCCGGCAACGAGCACCTCGCCGTGCGCGGGTGCGCGCAGTCCTGCAAACGTGTGCAGCGTCGAACTCTTGCCCGACCCGTTGCGGCCCAGCACGACCACGAACTTGCCGGCCGGCACGTCGAGTGTCAGGTCGCGCACGAGGGTGCGGCCAGGGACTTCGACCGTGACTGCCGTGCAAGCCAGGGCGGAACGGCTAGTCATTGCGGCCACCCGATCTCGAGCGCAGTCGCGGGGCCGACCAGCATCTGCTCGAGGTCGTCGGCGATGGCCGCGTCGCGCGGACTGGTCGCAATGCGGCCGGCCATGATTTCGCCGAAGGCCTGCGGATAGAGCGGCTGGCGGTCCGGCTCGCCGAGTCCCGTGGGCGCCAGCGGCTGTCCGGTCGCGAAATCGTACTTGTCGGTGGCGCCCAGCGTGTGCAGCACCTCGTGGACCAGGACCACCTGGTTGCTGCCAGCGGCTGCCGCATCGCCATACAGGTGCGTCAACGCGATGAGGCCCTTGCTGAGGCCCACTGAATCCGGCATCGCCACGGAACCCGGCCCGAGCGGCGAATAAAGGGCGAAGACCTGGATGTCGGGCGCGGGCAAGGGATCGTTCCAGGCAGTGCGGGCGGCGAAGTAGCGGAGGCGCAGGCTCCAGAGCGCAATCGTGAGCGGCCCGGGCCGCTCCGGCAATGCCGGCGGCAGTTCCCTGGCAGCGTGCGAGACGCGGATCCGCACGGGCTGCGCGAGCGTGATGCCATAACCCGACGCTTCGTCGACGAAGAATGATTCGACGTCCGCGAAGTCCTCCGCCTGCAACGCCGCGGTGTAAGCGCGGACAGCGGCGTCCGTCGACGCGCTGATCGGGTACACCGTGACGCGCAGAGTGTCGTTCCAGTCACGGCTGCGCGCGCGATCGAGCCAGGCGCCGAGCGCGACGAAGAGCAGGACCGCGACCAGGATTGCGAGCCGCAGCGTGCCGAGAAAGGTGCGTGCAGCCAAGGTGGCGGGGTCCTGGGGCTGTCGAAATCAGGGATACAGGCGCGTGGCCTGCCACGGGCCCGGCGAGTAGGCATGGCTGCCCGATGGCTCGAGCGTGCGGGTCCAGCGTGCGCGGTCATGCACGCGAAAAGCGCCTTCGCACCACAGTTCGACGGCTGCGAGCCAGAAGTGGTATCCGCCCCAGTGCGGTGGGCGCGTGGGCGCCGTGCCATGACGGGCGGCCTCGACTGCAACCCGCTTCAACAATGTCGCGCGCGAATCGAGCGGCTGGCTCTGCAGGCTGGCCCAGGCGCCGATGCGGCTGTCGATCGCACGCGAGGCGAAATACGCATCGCTTTCCTCGGGCGGGCAGAACACCACGCGGCCTTCGATCCGGACCTGCCGGCTCATCGTGTCCCAGTGCAGCACGCCGGCGACGCGCGGGTTCGCCGCGAGTTCGCGGCCCTTGCGACTGTCGTAGTTGGTGAAGAAGACGACATAACCCGGGTTCGCGACGACCTTCTTGCACAGCACGACGCGTGCCGCCGGCATGCCGTCCGGCGTGGCCGACGCGAGCACCATCGAGTCCGGGTTCGGCTGCGCTTTCTGCGCGCGGGCCTCGCGATACCAGCCCTCGAAGATGGGCATCGGATCCTGGGGCAGGGTGGCGGGCAGCGTTCCGGAATGAGACATCGTCGGGTTCGTCCAGTGAGCGCGGAAACGGGATTATGCCCCAGCGCCTGTGCGATCTCTTGCGGCACGAACCGTCCGACCGGTAAAAGGACGTGTCCACAAGGCCGTGCCGCATGAAATCCCTCGCTGAACTCCGCGCCAGACTCGACGTCATCGACCATGAACTGCTGCAGCTCGTCGCTGAGCGGCAGGTCCTCGGCAAGCAGATCGCGGAGGTCAAGCGCTCGGCCGGCCAGCCGACGCGTGACTTCCGCCGCGAGCGCGAGGTGCTGTTGCAGGCGCGACGGGACGCGGAGGCGCTCGGCGTTTCGCCGGCACTCGCGGAATCGCTGCTGCAGTCGCTGATCCGCGGCTCGCTCACGACGCAGGAGCAGGCGCGGGTGGCGTCGCAGGGCCGGGGATCCGGGCGCAGCGCGCTGGTCATCGGCGGGCGCGGCAAGATGGGGCACTGGATGGCGGATTTTCTCGCGGCGCAGGGCTTTGCGGTCACGGTGGCCGATCCTGCGGGCGAGGTGGCTGGTTACGACTACGTCGCCGACTGGAAGGCCTCCGACCTGCATCACGATCTCATCGTCGTGGCCACGCCGATCCGGATCGCAAACGACGTGCTGGCGGAACTGGCCGAGCGGCGACCGCAAGGCATCGTGTTCGACATCGGTTCGCTCAAGACGCCGCTGCGCTCGGGGCTCGACAAGCTGCGTGCCGCCGGATGTCACGTGACGTCGGTGCACCCGATGTTCGGCCCGGACACCGAGCTGCTGTCGGGTCGGCACGTGATCTTCATCGACCTCGGCGATGCGGCAGCGCTCGCAGAAGCGCGCGCGCTGTTCGGTTCCACGATGGCCGATCTCGTGGTGATGGGACTCGACGAGCACGACCGTCTCATTGCTTTCGTGCTCGGCCTCTCGCATGCGCTCAACATCGCGTTCTTCACGGCGCTCGCGGAAAGCGGTGAAGCCGCGCCACGGCTTGCGCGCATGTCGAGCACGACGTTCGACGCGCAGCTCGATGTCGCGACTCGTGTCGCTGCCGAGAACCCCGACCTGTATTTCGAGATCCAGAGCCTCAACGATTACGGCGTCGAATCGCTGAACGCCTTGCAGGCTGCGGTCAATCGCCTGTGCCGCTCGGTCCACGAGGGTGATGCGGCAACCTTCGTCGCCATGATGCGGCAGGGCAACGAATACCTCCGCGTGCGGCAAGCCGCGCGCGACGACGCGAGTCGCTGAACGATGAGCGACCGCGCCGTCCTGTTGCAGCGGGTGCTGGCCTGGTCGAACGGCCTCATGGCCGTGCGCTCGCTCGACCAGCTTGCGGCGGGGCTGGCGCAACCGCCCGCAGCCGACGGCGAGTCGCTCACCGGCGTGCTGCTGCTGCTCGATCCCCGGCACGAACTCCGGCGCCTGGTCGCCGGCGAAGGCAAGCAGCCCGACTCGTGGCCCGGGCTGCGACTCGTCGACAGTCTCGCCGGCGTCACGCCGGGGTACGGCACGCTCCATGCTCCCTGGTCAGGGCCTTACCACCCCGCCGATCACGGACTGCTCTTCGCGGCCGACGCTGGTTGCAGGCACCTGGCGTTGTTGCCGCTGCCGCGCAGCGGCGTACTCACCGGCGTCTACAACATCGGCAGCCACTATGGCCCCGTCGCGTTGGCCGCGCTCGAGTCTGCCTGGCTGGATCACGTCAGCGCACAGGCGCTGGCCAGTGCCGAGCGGCAGCTGCAGCGCGCGCGGCTGCTGCGCGCCGGTGTCGTGGATCCACTCACGGGCTGGAACAGCCGGCATTACTTCATGGCGCGTGCGCGGGAGCAGGTAGCCGCCAGCGTGCGGGACTCGGAGCCTGCGACCTGCCTGGTGATCGATGTCGACGGCCTCGGCAGCCTCAACGACAGGCGCGGAGTCGCGGCGGGCGACGCGGTCCTGCTGGAGGTGGGCGACATCGTCGAGACGCAGGTACGGGCGAGTGATTCCTTCGCACGCATCGGCGACGACGAATTTGCCGCGTTGCTGCCCGCCACCCCGCCCCAGTTCGCCACGCGGCTCGCGGAACGCATTCTTGCTGCCGTGCGGGCGGCGCCGATCGCCATTGCGCCCGGCCAGCGCGAAGCGGCGCGGGTCTCGATCGGGATCGCCGGGCTGGACCCGGCAGTACTCGAGGCGGGAATGGATCGCAAGGCGACCGCCGACGAATGGCTGTCGCGAGCGCACGCAGCATTGCACCGGGCGAAACGCGCCGGTGGCGACCGGTGCGTCGCCGGTTAGCTGCGCTGGCGCAGCATCAGCAACAGGAAGATCGGCACGCCGACGAGTGCGGTGAGTGCGCCCACCGGCAATTGCCTCGGTGCGAGCAGCAGTCGCGACGCGAGGTCGGCCGTCATCAGCACCAGGCCACCGAGCAGCGCGGAGCCTGCGAGCACGATGCGCTGGTCGTTGCCGAGCGCGAGACGCACGAGGTGCGGCGTGACCAGCCCGACGAACCCGATGCTGCCGGCGGTGCTCACGGCGCAGCCGGTGAGCAGCGAACTCAGCACGAACACGACGCTGCGCACGCGCCGCACGTCGAGCCCGACGGTCGCGGCGATCGTTTCCCCGCGCGCCAGCACGTTCAAGGGGCGGCCGAGCGCGACGCACAGCAGGGTCGCGGCGGCGAGCAGGGTCAGCAGCCAGCCCCAGCGGTCGCCGCGCGTCAGGTCGCCCAGCAGCCAGAACACCATGCCGCGCAGACGAGTGTCATCACTCATCGCCAGCAGCAGGCTGACGATGGACCCCGCGCCGGCGGCGACGACGACGCCCGTCAGCAGCAGGCGTGTCGGCGTCCAGCCGCCGCGGCCCTGCGCCAGGGCAAAGACCAGTGCGCACGCGGCCAGAGCTCCGGCGCCCGCCGCCGCATCGACCATGACGGCGGACATGCCGGCCATCAGGGCCAGCAACGCCGTGACGGATGCGCCGCCAGACACGCCGAGCACGTAGGGATCCGCCAGCGGGTTGCGCAGCAGGACCTGCAAGAGCGCGCCCGCGAGCCCAAGCAGCCCGCCTACGGCGAAAGCAGTGAGCGCGCGTGGCAGGCGCAGGTCCATGATGACGTCGCGCGCCAGCGAGGGCTCGGAGCCCCAGACCACGTGCCACACGGCCGCTGGCTCGACGTGCACGCTGCCGAGCATCAGCGACAGCAGCAGCAGCAGGACGGTCGTGGCGCCGAGCGCGACGAACACTGGAATGAGAGGAAGTCGGTGCAAGTGGACCCCGCGGGTTGGGGGAAGGTTAGGGAAGCGGGGCCGCGGCCACAAGCCGGGCTGTGGCCGACTGATGTTTTTGTGCGGCCGCCGCCGATGTGAAAAAATCCGGTGCAACCGGACTTTACGCAAGCCATGAGCGATTACATCGACAGCCAGGGATTTCGCGCCAACGTCGGCATCGTCCTGATGCGCGACGGCGGCGAGCTGTTCCTGGGCGGCCGGCGGGACGGTCGTGGCTGGCAGTTTCCACAGGGCGGCGTCCTGCGCGACGAGCAGCCGGAAGCGGCGCTCTATCGCGAACTGCACGAGGAAGTCGGGCTCGTGCGCAGCGACGTCGAGCTCGTTGCCAGCACCAGTCGCTGGCTGCGTTACCGGCTGCCGCGCCAGTACGTGCGCCGTCGCGGCAGTCCGGTCTGCATCGGCCAGAAGCAACGCTGGTTCCTGCTGCGGATGCTCGGTGACGACTCCCGCTTCAACTTCGAGGCGACCGCCGAACCCGAATTCGACCAGGGGCGCTGGGTCGATTACTGGGCGCCCGTTCGCGAAGTCATCTATTTCAAGCGTGCGGTCTACGTCCGCGCGCTGCAGGAACTGGGCGAGCAGGCGTTTGCCGAAGGTCCGCCGCCGCGGCCCGAATGGCTGACCGACGCAATGCTGCGCGCGCCGCAACCGCGAACGCCGCGTCGCCGCCGGCCGCAGGGCAATGGCCCGCTCGCGGCCGGGAGCGATGCGGCCATTAGCGATGCGGCCATTGAGGATGCGCCAGTTGCGACAGGCGCGCCTGAAGGATCCGACCAGTGACCGAGGCCGGTATGCCCAGGGCTCGGCTCCCTTTGCTCTACGCTGCACTCGCTGCCGCACTGGTCGCGGCACTGGCGGGCTGGATTGGCTATGGGCTCGGCCAGCGTTCCGCGGGCCACGACGCAGCGGCGGCCGAAAAGCGTGCAGTGGCCGAAGACCAGCAGCAACGGCTCGGGCTCGAGAACAAGCGGCTGAATGCAAGGGTGGCCGAGCTCGAGATGGCGCGGCGACTCGACCGCGACGCGTATGGGCAGGTCGAGGCCACGCTCGGTGACTTGCAATCGCGGCTGGCGCGACAGAGCGACGACCTGGCGTTCTATCGCAGCATCGTCTCGCCGGCCGACGGCATCCAGGGCCTGCGCATCCAGCGCTTCGAGGTCCTGCCGGGCGACCAGCCCCGCCAGGTGCGGCTCACGCTCACGCTGGTCCAGGCGATGCGGCACGAAAGCATCGTTGCAGGCCTGGCGCAGATCACGCTGCTCGGGGCCAAGGACGGCGTTCCGGCACGCTTTTCGGTCGGCGACCTGCTCGGCAAGCCGCAGGCAGAACTCCCGTTCTCATTTCGATATTTCCAGACGATCGAGCAGGCTGTCGTCCTGCCGGAGGGTTTCGAGCCGTTCGAGACCGAAGTTCGCGTGCGTTCGAGCAAGCTCCGCGCGCCGGTGCAGCAGAGATTTGCGTGGAAAGTCGCAGGCCAGCCAGTCGCCGCGCTATGAGGCGGGGGCTTGGTAAGCTAAAATTCGCCCCCAGATCCGACCGCCTGCGACGATGCACGGAGCATCCATGACTGAAGCCACTGCCTTGAACGAGACGGCCGACGCCGTCCTGCTGGTCTTTACGGACTCGGCGGCCGCCAAGGTGAGCGAGCTGATCCGCGAGGAGGGCAACCCCAAGCTCAAGTTGCGGGTATTCGTCTCCGGCGGCGGCTGCTCCGGCTTCCAGTACGGCTTCACGTTCGACGAGAACGAGGAAGACGGCGACACCTGCGTCGAGAACCAGGGCGTGCGCCTGCTCGTCGACCCGATGAGTTTCCAGTACCTGGCGGGCGCCGAAATCGATTACCGCGAAGACCTCGAAGGCGCGCAGTTCGTGATCCGCAACCCGAACGCGCAGACCACCTGCGGGTGCGGTTCGTCCTTCTCCACCTGATGAGCTGAACCGCCGTCGTGCCGCATCGCGTGCCGGACGTCCTCGCGGCGGTGGATCTCGGCTCGAACAGCTTTCACATGATCGTCGCCCGTTACAACCACGGGCAACTCATCGTGCTCGACCGCCTGCGCGAGATGGTACGTCTCGCCGCGGGCCTCGACGAAGACGGCCGCCTCAGCCGCGAATCCACACAGCGCGCGCTGCTGTGCCTCGAACGCTTCGGCCAGCGCCTGCGCGACATGCGCGCAGAGAGCGTGCGGGTGGTCGGCACCAACACCCTGCGCAAGGCCAAGCGTCGCGGGGCGTTCCTCGAGCGGGCTCGCGACGCACTCGGCCACCCCATCGAAATCATCTCCGGCGTCGAAGAGGCGCGCCTGATCCATCTCGGCGTCTCGCACACGACGCCGCACGAAGGCGGTCATCGCCTCGTCGTCGACATCGGCGGCGGCAGCACCGAACTCATCATCGGCGAGGGCCTCTCGGCCAAGCGACTCGAGAGCCTGTACATGGGGTGCGTCAGCTTGAGCGCGCGCTATTTTCCCGACGGCGAGATCACTGAAAAACGCATGAAGCGTGCGCGCACGGCCGCGCAGCTGGAGCTCGAGCCGGTCATCAATCGTTTCAGGCGTTCGGAGTGGGACATCGCGTATGGCACGTCCGGCACGCTGCGCGCCGTGGCCGACACGCTGCAGGCGCGCGAGCCGGCGGCAACGCATGTCGACCGGGAGGGCCTCGAGTGGCTGCTGCAGGAAACGCTGCGCGCCGGCCAGACCTCGCGGCTCAAATTGCCGGGATTGCCGCCTGAACGGCAGGACGTGCTGCCGGGCGGCCTCGCCATCGTGCTCGAAGTATTCGATCGGCTCGGCATCGAGACGATGCGGATTGCAGACGGCGCGCTGCGCGAGGGATTGCTGTACGACCTGCTCGGACGCCTCACCGACGAAGACGCGCGCGTGCGCAGCGTGCGTGCGATGGAAGGGCGCTTCCACGTCGAGACCGCGCAGGCAGATCGCGTCGAGGCGACTGCGCTCGCCTTCCTGCGCCAGGTGCGTGACGACTGGGGCCTGGACGATCCGCTCGCCGAACCGGTACTCGGCTGGGCGGCGCGCCTGCACGAAGTCGGGCTCGACATCGCGCATTCGCAGTACCAGCGGCACGGCGCCTACCTGC
>JBAVJR010000406.1:0-6872 GCA_049687855.1 Steroidobacteraceae bacterium
CGGAAGTTGCCGTCCTCTTCGCCGACGTCGTGGGCAGCACTCGCCTGTACGAGCTGCTCGGCGACCAGCGTGCGCGCGAGCTGATCCAGCTCTGCGTCGAAATCATGCGCGATGCGACCGTGCGCAACCGCGGCACCGTCATCAAGACCATCGGCGACGAAATCCTCGCGATCTTCCCCACCGTCGATGACGCCGTGAACGCCGGTGGCGAGATGCAGCAGGACGTCGGCGCCCGCCCCGAACTCCTGGTGCAGGGCCAGCACGTGGCGATCCGCATCGGCTGCCACTTCGGGCCGGTCGTGCTCGAGAACAAGGACATCTTCGGCGGTTCGGTGCACACCGCGAACCGCATGACCAGCCAGGCCAAGGCCGGGCAGATCATCCTGTCGGCCGATACGGTCAACCGCTGTTCACCGGAGTGGCGCGCGGTTTCGCGTCGCGTGGACGTCACCTCGCTGCGTGGCCTCAACGAGGAAATGGAGCTCTACGAGGTCCTCTGGCAGCAGGAAGACGCGACCAGCATGCTGCCCTCGATCGCGATGGGAGGCATGCGCGGCGCCAAGCGTATTCGCGTCCGCCACCTCGACCACGAGATCGTGCTCGACGACGCCCGCAACGAAATCACGATGGGCCGGGCCGAGGAGAACAGCGTCGTGCAGAAGGGCACGCTGATCTCGCGCCTGCACGCCAGGATCGAACTGGTGCGCGGCCGCTTCCTGCTGGTGGACCAGAGCACGAATGGCACGTTCGTGCTGAACGCGGACGGCAAGGAGTCGTTCGTGCGGCGCGATTCCGTCGCACTGCAGGGCGAAGGATGCATCGGGCTCGGGAAATTGCCGGATCCGAATGCGGCGGATGTCATCCGCTTCGCGCTCGAGGACTAGCGTCCGCGCGCGTCAGCCGAGCGCCTGCTTCACCTGCCGGTGCTCGTCCTGCAGCTGCGGCGGCACGCGCGCGCCGTAGCTCTCGAGGTACTTGCCGATGTCGTCGATCTCGGCGTGCCACGCGGCCGAATCGATGTTCAGCAGCTGTTGCAGGGCGTCGTCGCTCAGCTTGAGCCCCTTGAGGTCGATGTCCTCGGGGCGGGGCAGGAAGCCGATCGGCGTTTCCTTCGCCTGCGCGCGGCCTTCGCAACGGTCGACTATCCAGGACAGCACGCGCAGGTTGTCGCCGAATCCCGGCCACAGGAACTTGCCGTCCTTGTCCTGGCGGAACCAGTTGACGTGGTAGATCTTCGGCAGCTGCCTGGCCTTGCCCTCGAAGCTCAGCCAGTGCGTCCAGTAGTCGGCGAAGTTGTAGCCGCAGAACGGCTTCATCGCCATCGAGTCGCGGCGCACCACGCCCACCTGCCCGACGGCCGCAGCCGTCGTCTCCGACGCCATGCCGGCGCCGATCATCACGCCGTGCGCCCAGTCGCGGGCTTCGTACACGAGCGGCGCGACTTCACGACGGCGGCCACCGAACAGGATCGCCGAGATCGGCACGCCTTCCGGGTGTTCCATCAGGTGCGAGTACGCCGGGTTCTGCTTGGCCGAGACGGTGAAGCGTGAATTCGGATGCGCGGCCGGCGTCTTCGCGGTTGCCGGGTCGTACGCCTTGCCCTGCCAGTCGATGACCGGCGTGCCCGACGTGCGGCCTTCCCACCACGGTTCGTTGTCGGCCGTCAGCGCCACGTTCGTGAAGATCGTGTCGTGATGGATCATCTCGTAGGCGTTGCGGTTGGTCTTCGGGCTGGTGCCCGGCACCACGCCGAAAAAGCCCGCTTCCGGGTTGATCGCGCGCAGGCGGCCGTCGCTGCCCACGTGCAGCCAGGCGATGTCTTCGCCAATCGTCCAGACCTTCCAGCCCGGCATCGTGTCCGGCGGGATCAGCATACCGAGGTTGGTCTTGCCGCAGGCTGACGGGAATGCGCCGAGGATGTAGTGCACTTCGCCGCGCGGATTCTCCATGCCGACGATCAGCATGTGCTCGGCCAGCCAGCCTTCGGTGCGCGCCTGGAAACTCGCGATACGCAGCGCGTGGCACTTCTTGCCGAGCAACGCATTGCCGCCGTAGCCCGAGCCGATGCTCTTGATCGAGAGCTCCTCCGGGAAATGCATGATGAAGCGCTTGTCGGGATCGAGGTCGCCGATCGAGTGCAGGCCCTTGACGTAGGTGCCGTCCTGTTCGATCCGGTGCAGCGCCGGCGTGCCCATGCGCGTCATGATGCGCATGTTGAGCACGACGTACGGGCTGTCGGTGATCTCCACGCCGCAGCGGGAGTAGGGCGAGTTGATCGGCCCCATGCAGTAGGGCACGACGTACATCGTGCGGCCCTGCATGCAACCGGCGAACAACGCATCGATCCGGGCGTGCGCCGCCGCTGGATCCATCCAGTTGTTGTTCGGGCCCGCGTCTTCCTTATGTGGAGTGCAGATGAACGTGAGGTGCTCGACGCGCGCGACGTCAGAGGGGTTCGAGCGGTGCAGGTAGCAGTTGGGAAAAGTGGTCTGGTTGAGCTCGATCAGGTCGCCGGTGCCGAGCATCCGCTGGACGAGTTCCTCGCGCTCGATGTCGGAGCCGTTGCACCAGTGGATGCGGTCTGGTTGCGTGTGTTCCGCCGTCCGTTCGACCCAATCGCGCAGGGATGCATTCGTAGTCATTACAGAGCCTTATGCCACAGTGACAGAATTATAGCCGCCTGCCCCCTGTTGTGCTGCGTTGCGACATGGTCATTGCGTCCGGACATGTACGCACCAAAAAAAGCGCCCTCCGGGGAGGGCGCAATCAGGGGGAGACCCGTGGCCCGGGCCCGCGTCTTGGTCTTATGCGGCGGCGCGGCCCCGGCTTTCGTACTGAACCAGGCGTTTACGCGGCCTTGCGGGCGCGCTTGACCGTCTTGCGAGTGGCACGCTTGACGGCTGCGGTCTTGCGACGCGCGGCAGCCTTCGGCGCCTCGGCTTCCTTCTCGGCCTTCTCGACGATGCTCACGTAGGCGTGCCTGGCGACATTGCGCAGGTCACGGCCGGCCGTCTTGAAGATCGTCACGGCGCGGGTCGCATCTTCGACGACGCGGGCGCGCGTTGCGGGCGTGAGTTCGATCTGCTCGCGCACGAATTCGAGGATGTTTTCAGCGCGCGTGGCGCGCTCGAGGCGGACTGCGACGTCGTTCAATGCAGCCGTCACGACGTCCGACTGCAGTTCGATCAGGTTCTGCACGGTCGTCTGTGACACCGTGGTCAGCTTCACGCCAGAGCGCGCGATCGTGCGGACCGGGCTCTTCAGCGCCTTGAGGGTTTCGGCGGAGCCCGTGAAGGCTTCGCGGACGGATTCAACCGACGTTTCGCGGATCCTGCGCACCTGGCCGACGAGCAGTTCACTGCGTTCTGCGACGAAATCCTGGACATTGACGTTCATGAAGGTCTCCTTAGGGCTTGTTCATCACTGCTGCATTGCAGCATTGCTGCATTGCACAATAGTCCAGATGGCAACCACTGTCAAATCGGTAAATATGCCCAGCACGGTCGGGGCCCGCGCCTCGCCAGACTGGAACTCCCTGCGCCACAAGGGTATTTCAGGGTGTCCACGGCCGGTATGTCGCTTGCCTCGAACCCGCCCGTCCCGCAGAGTCCGCCCCCGATGCTTGCCCACGGCACCCACAGTAATCCCCCTCCGCACACGGGCACATGTAGGCCCGGACGCAGCTCGTCGGCGTCGTTCGCGGCGTCCGTCATGCTGCTGGCCTTCCTGGCCATGCTGGCCTGGCCGGGCCGCGCGCTGACCGAGGACGTCGCCGGGCAACCGAGCGTTGCCGAGGCCACCGGATCCGGTCCGCTGGAAACTTCGATCGAAGTGCAGAAACTCGAAGTGACCGCCGGCCCGGGCGGGCAGGAGATTCGTCGCTGGGTGCCTGCCGAGCGGCTCAACGCCGGCGACGAGGTCCACTACACGTTGCGCGTGCGTAACCCAGGCAAGCAGCCGGTCGACACGATCGTCGTCACCAAGCGCCTGCCGTTCGGCGTGCGTTACCTGCGCGGCTCGGCTGCGGGTCCCGCCGCCGAGGTGCAGTTCTCGGTCGATGGCGGCGACACGTTCGCCACGCCCGAGATGCTGGCGCGCGCTGCGAGTGGCGGCAAGAAAGGCCAGCGCAAATCGCTCGAGAGCGACTATACGCACGTCCGCTGGGTGCTCAGGAAGCCGCTGGGACCGGCTTCGACCGCGCTGCTGCGCTTTCGCGCGACGTTCTCCTGATACCCATGGCACTGAAGCTCGCTGAAATCCTGGGCCCCGAAGGGCCGCTGGCCCGTGCGCTGCCGGGCTACACGACGCGTCCGCAGCAGATCGAGATGGCGGAGCACGTCGCCAGCGCGCTGCAGGAGCGCACGCAACTGGTGGTCGAAGCGGGCACCGGCACCGGCAAGACGTTCGCGTACCTCGTGCCGGCGCTGCTGTCTGGTCGCAAGGTCATCGTTTCCACCGGCACGCGCGCATTGCAGGACCAGTTGTTCCATCGCGACCTGCCGACGATCTGTGCTGCGATCGGGCGACCCGTGCGCGTCGCGCTGCTGAAGGGTCGCGCCAACTATCTCTGCCGACACCGGCTCGACATGGCCGAGCAACAGGCCTATGCGCGCGGGTTGCGCAAGGAAGTCGCGACTGCGTTGCCCAGGGTCCGCTCCTGGTCGTACACGACGAAGCGGGGCGACGTCGCCGAGCTGCCCGGCGTCGGCGAACAGGATCCCGTGTGGCCGTGGGTGACGTCAACACGCGAGAACTGCCTCGGTGCGGAATGCCCGAAGTACGAGGAATGCTTCGTGCTCGCTGCGCGCCGCGAGGCGCAGGCCGCCGACATCGTCGTCGTCAATCACTACCTGTTGATGGCCGACCTGGTGCTGAAGGAAGAAGGGTTCGGCGACCTGCTTCCGGGCGCCGACGCGATCGTGATCGACGAAGCGCACCAGCTGCCGGACGTCGCCGCGCAGTTCCTGGGCTACAGCGTCAGCACGCGCCAGCTCTCCAGCATTTCGAAGGACGTCGCGGGTGAGCTGCTGCTCGCGCAGCAGATGGCGGGCAAGGTCGACGGCGCGCTGAGCGGGTTGGATGCGCAGATCGCGGCCGTGCTGGCGATCACTGGCGGCCAGGACGCACGGCTCGAGCACGCCCAGTGGCCAGACCGCCTTCTCGAAGCGCTGAACGGGCTCGGCGCTCGTGCCAGGGAACTGGCCGAGGCCATCGCACCGCTCGGCGCCGACGGGCAGGCCGCGTTCAAGCGGCTGCAGGAGCGCCTCGAGGAAAATGCCGACCGGCTGCGTTCGTTGACGGCCGAGGAGGCGCCGGGCGGCGTGCGCTGGGCCGAAACGAGTGCGCGCAACGTCAGCGCGCATTTCGCGCCCGTGGACGTCGCGAGCCAGCTCTCGTCGCTGATGGAGACGCAACCGTGCGCGTGGATCCTCACGTCGGCGACGCTGGCCGTTGGCGACGACTTTTCCCACTTCAAGCGTCGCAGCGGGCTCACGCGCGCGACGACCGTGCGTTTCGAGAGCCCGTTCGACTTCGCGAACCAGGCGCTCATGTACCTGCCGAAAGGCCTGGGCGAACCGGGCGCGCCGGACCATTCGCGCAACGTGATCAACGCGGCGTTGCCGGTGCTCGAAGCGAGCGGTGGCCGTGCGTTCATCCTGTTCACCAGCCATCGCGGCCTGCGTGAAGGCGCCGAGGAACTCCACCGGCTGTGGGGCGAGACGCCGCCGTTTCCGGTGCTGATCCAGGGTGGCGCGTCGCGCGATCACCTGTTGCGCGCGTTCCGTGAAGCCGGCAATGCCGTGCTGCTCGGGACCGGCAGTTTCTGGGAAGGCATCGACGTGAAGGGCGAGGCCCTCAGCGTCGTGATCATCGACAAGTTGCCGTTCGCGGCACCGGACGATCCGCTGCTCAAGGCGCGGCTGGCGGCGATCCGCGAGCAGGGCGGCAACCCGTTCTTCGACGAGCAGGTGCCGCAGGCGGTGATCGCGTTGAAGCAGGGTGTCGGGCGGCTGATCCGCGACGAAACCGACTGTGGCGTGGTCATGCTCTGCGATACTCGCCTGGTAACGAAGGGCTATGGACGTCAGTTCATCACCAGCCTGCCGCCGATGCGGCGCACGCGTGCGCTCGAGGATGTCCAGGCCTTCCTGCGGGAGAAGCTCGGATGACGCGTCTGCGCGTGCTCGCGATCGACACGTCGACCGAGGCTTGCTCGGCCGCACTGCTGTGGTCCGACGGCGAGCTGCGCCAGCGTTTCGTCGTGACGGAGCGCGGCCACGCCGAGCTGATCCTGCCGATGATCGACGAGTTGCTGGCGGAAGCAGGCTGCAGGCTCAAGGACCTCGACGGACTCGCGTTTGGTCGCGGACCGGGTGGTTTCACCGGGCTGCGTATCGCTGCTGGCGTAATCCAGGGGCTCGCGTTTGGCGCGGGACTGCGCGTCGCCCCGGTCTCGAGCCTGGCAGCCGTCGCCTTCCTGACTTCCTCCCCTTCCGGGCCTTCCGAGCCTTCCTCCCCTTCCCCGCAGGGCATCCTCGTCTGCAACGACGCCCGCATGAACGAGGTGTACTGGGGCTGCTATCGATTCGATCCCGACAACCCGTGTGTGCCCATCGCGCTCTGCGCGGAAGCCGTCGGACCCGAAGACCGGGTGCAGCCGGCACCCGCCGTCACGCATTTCGCGGGCAATGGCATCGCGCGGTATCCGGCACTGCAGGCCCGGCTCGAATCCGCCGGGCTCCGCTATCACGAAGGCGTGTATCCACGCGCCGATGCGATCGCCCGTCTCGGCGAGCGAATGCTGCAGCAAGGTGAAGGCGTGGATGCGGCAGAGGCACTGCCGGTCTACATCCGCGACGATGTCGCGCGCC
>JBAVJR010000407.1:0-4249 GCA_049687855.1 Steroidobacteraceae bacterium
ACGATCCCCTACTCCGAAGGCATCGGCTTCATCGCGGACTACCGCGACCCCGAGAAGATCGACATGGTCACCTACGTCACGGCGCACGAAGTCGGGCACCAGTGGTGGGGTCACCAGGTGATCAGCGCCGACCAGCAGGGCGGGACGTTCATCGTGGAGTCGCTCGCGCAGTACTCGGCGCTGATGGTGATGGAGCAGATGTACGGGCCGGAGCAGATCCGCAAGTTCCTGAAGTTCGAGCTGGACAAGTATCTGCGTTCGCGCGGCGGCGAGGTGCTCGAGGAACTGCCGCTGATGCGTGTCGAGGACCAGGGCTACATCCACTACCAGAAGGGTGGTCTCGCGCTGTACCTGCTCAAGGACCAGATCGGCGCCGACAGGGTCAACGAGGCGCTGCGGGGGCTGCTCGGCGAGTTCGCGTTCAAGTCGGCGCCGTACGCCAACTCGACGGACCTCATCCGTCGGTTTCGCGAGGTCGCAGGCCCCGATTACCAGCAGCTGATCACTGACCTGTTCGAGAAGATCACGCTGTACGACGTCAAGGTGACCGACGCGAAGGCGCAGCGCCGGACCGACGGCCGCTGGGACGTCACGCTCGACGTCGAGGCCCGTAAGCTCCATGCCGACGGCAAGGGCAAGGAAACCGAGGCACCGCTCGACGAAATGTTCGACGTCGGCGCGTTCAAGGTCGAGCCGGGCCGCAAGGGTTACGACAAGTCCAGCGTGCTGGCCGTCAGGCGGGCGCGAGTCCACAGCGGCAAGCAGACGCTGGCGCTCGTGACGGACGAGGAGCCGAACTTCGCGGGCGTCGACCCGTTCAACAAGTGGATCGACCGCAATTCCGACGACAACGTGAAGGAGACGGCCAAGGCGGAATCGCTCGCTTCCCTCTCCCGCCCATGAACCGCTCCCTCTCCCGAGCCAGTGGGAGAGGGCGGGGATCGGGGTCCGGTGTATCCTGCGCCGATGACAGACCTCGTCGAAGGGGCTCGTGGCCTCGGCATCGAACTCGACGCAGCGCAGTGCGCGAAGCTGCTCGCGCATCTCGACCTGCTCGACGACTGGAACACGCGCATGAACCTCACGGCCATCCGTGAACGGCCGGCGCAAGTCACGAAACACATTCTCGACAGCCTGACGATGGTGCCGTGGCTGCGCGGCACGCGCGTCGCGGACATCGGCAGCGGCGCCGGATTCCCGGGTATTCCGCTCGCAATCGTCGCACCCGGCGTGCACTTCGTTCTCGTGGAATCGGTCGGCAAGAAGTGCCGGTTCCTCGAATGCGTCCGCGAGACTCTCCAGCTGGACAACGTGGAGGTCGCGCAGGCGCGGGCTGAAGGCTACAAGCCGGTGGTTCGCTTCGACACGGTCATCGCACGAGCCGTCGGCCCGCTGGCGGACCTGGTCAAGAACGCGGGTGGACTGGTGGCGGGCGGCGGCAGGCTGCTCGCGATGAAGGGACGGTATCCCGGGGACGAACTCGCGAAAAAGCTCAGCGGCTGGAAAGTCGTGGCCGTCCACCGGCTGCATGTGCCGGGCCTCGAGGAGGAACGCCACCTCGTCGAGCTCGCCCACTCCCACGAAAAAGCCTGATTCCCCTGTATCCTTAGGCCTTCCATGCACCGTGTCATCGCAGTCGCGAACCAGAAGGGCGGGGTCGGCAAGACCACGACCGCCGTCAACCTTGCTGCATCGCTCGCTGCGACGCAACGCAAGGTGCTGCTCATCGATTGCGATCCGCAGGGCAACGCCACGATGGGTTGCGGCGTCGACAAGGCCGGCCTCGAGCGTTCGACGACCGACGTGCTGTTCGGCGACTGCGAACTGGCGGCTGCGCTGGTGCCCGTCGACCCCGGCAACTTCACGCTGCTGCCCGGCAACCAGGACCTGGTCGCAGCGGAAGTGCAGCTGATGAGCATGATCGGCCGCGAGGTGCGGCTGCGGAATGCGCTGAAGCCAGTCCGCGACAATTACGACGTCATCATCATCGATTGCCCGCCGGCGCTGAACCTGCTGACGCTCAACGCGCTGGTCGCGGCCGACAGCGTGCTGGTGCCGATGCAGTGCGAGTACTACGCGCTCGAGGGGCTCTCGGCGCTGATGAAGACGGTCGAGCAGATCCGCGCCAGCGTGAATGCCGACCTCGAGCTCGAAGGCATCCTGCGCACGATGTACGACCCGCGCAACAACCTGTCGAACGAAGTCTCGGGCCAGCTCCTGATGCACTTCGGCGACAAGGTGTTCCGCACGGTGATCCCGCGCAACGTGCGGCTTGCGGAAGCGCCGAGCTTCGGCAAGGCGGTGCTGTTCCACGACAAGGATTCGCGCGGTGCACTGGCGTATCTCGCGCTCGCCGGCGAGATGATACGTCGTGAGGAGGAAGCCCTGGCGGGACCGGCACCCGAGCCTGAAGAAGAAGGCTGAGGGAAATAGGGGAGACAGGGGACGCTCACCCATTTCCCCCCTATGGCTGCAATGGCACCTGCAGTGTCAGCAGCACGGCTTCCGTGCCGTTGTTGGGATGTTCCAGCCCGCCATTCGAGATGTGCAGGCCCGCCAGCCCGAGCCTGAGCCCGTTGTCGAAGCGCCGCGCGAACTGGATTCCGCTCTGGAATTCCAGGTGATCGCGCGGACCGATGACGTCGCCGTTGATGAACCATCCGGTCGAGAGACTGGGCGTGACATACCAGCGCTCGCCCAGTGCGAAATCACGGCGCAAGTCCACGTACATGAAGGCGATGCCGTCGGGCCCCACGGCGAATCCCGCACCGGGCGCCAGGCGCCACGTCGTCAACGGCCGCGCGACATAGGTCACGCCGACGCTGTAGGGGTAGTCGTAGGCCTCGACCAGCGCGAACACGCCGGCGGCGAACAACACTGACGGTGAATCGGCAGCGTGCGCCGGGTGGACGGACGCATCCTCGCCGCGCACGGAATCCACCGGCGATTCAACGGATTGTGAAGTCTCGGCTGCCTGCGCCGAGGCCGTGCCACCGCTGCCGCAACAACTGATCAGGCCACCCAGCAGCAGGGCGGCGACGGGACGCATGCAAGCCTCCGGCTCGAACTCGGTTCAGCGTGGTTTCCTGCGCCCTCGCGACGCGGGCGGCATAATAGTCCGCTATGGCAACAAAGCGACCCTCCCTCGGACGTGGCCTCGAGGCCCTGCTCGGTTCCGTCACGCCAGCGCACGCCCCGGCCCCCGCAACGGTGATCGACGCTGCCAGCACGTCTTCCGCGCAGGCTGTTGCGCCGGCCAGGGGCACGACCGCGCCGCGCGATGAAGAGCTGGCGCGCCTTCCCGTCGATCTGCTGCAACGGGGTCGCTATCAGCCGCGCCTCGACATGCGTCCCGAGAGCCTGCAGGAACTCGCCGACTCGATCCGCGCCCAGGGCGTCGTCCAGCCCATCGTCGTGCGTCCGCTCGCCGCCCAGAAGACCGGCGAGCCGGTCCGTTACGAGATCATCGCGGGCGAGCGCCGCTGGCGGGCCGCACAGATGGCCGGCCTGCACGACATCCCGGCCGTCGTCCGCATCGTGCCCGACGAAGCCGCGGTCGCGATGTCGCTGATCGAGAACATCCAGCGCGAAAACCTGAACCCGCTCGAGGAGGCCCGCGCGCTCGACCGGTTGATCCGCGAGTTCGGCATCACCCATCAACAGGCCGCCGATGCCGTCGGCCGCTCGCGCGCCGCCGTCAGCAATCTCCTGCGCCTGCTCGAACTCGCCGACGAAGTGAAAACGCTGGTCGAGCACCGGCAGCTCGAGATGGGACACGCCCGTGCGCTGCTCGGATTGCCGCAGGCGCGGCAGCAGTCCGAGGTCGGCGCGCTGGTCGCCAGGAAGGGCCTGTCGGTTCGCGAGACCGAAGCGCTCGTGAAGAGGATGCTTGCCCACGGCGACAAGGCCAACCGCAAGGACGACGGGGACGAGCCGCGGCCTGATCCGAACATCACCCGGCTGGAACAGGACCTGGCGGACAGGCTGGGCGCCAGGGTCTCGCTGCAGCACGCGCGCACCGGCAAGGGGAAGCTCGTGATTGCGTACAACAGCCTCGATGAGCTGGATGGAATCCTCGCGCATATTAAGTAGCAAAGCTACGTAGTAGCGATGGGATAGGCTATAGATGTTAGTGGTTAGTCTAGCAGAGCTTATCAATCGACATCCTCGATCTTGATCGCACGCCAACCGCATGAATCCGGTGCATCACTTGGCGTTCCGACTATCCCCTAACCCCCAACCCCTAACC
>JBAVJR010000408.1:0-3152 GCA_049687855.1 Steroidobacteraceae bacterium
GCCGTGCGTCACGGCGCGGCCGGCTTGCTCGTGATCCACGAGACGAAGGCGGCCGGCTACCCGTGGGACGTGCCGCGCAACGGCGCGTCGAAGCCGCAGTTCGACCTGCTGATCGATGACTACCAAGCCAAGCCACTGGCACTCGAAGGCTGGATCACGGAAGACGCGGTAGCGCGCGTACTCTCCGCCGCCGGCATGGATTTCGCCGCATTGAAGAAAGCGTCTTCGACGCGCGGTTTCCGGGGCGCGGCCACGGGCATGAAGGCGAGCATGTCGGTGCGCAACGACGTGCGCAAGGCCACCTCATTTAACGTCGTGGGTAAGGTGCCGGGCAGCAAGCGTCCGCACGAGGCCTTCGTGTACACCGCGCACTGGGATCACTTGGGCCGAAACGCGGACCCGAAACCGGGCGCAGACGCGATCTTCAACGGCGCGCAGGACAACGCGACAGGTATCTCGGCGCTGATCGAACTTGGACGCGCATTCGCTGCGATGAAGACGGCGCCGGAACGCTCGGTGATGTTCGTCGCCGTGACCGCCGAGGAATCGGGGCTATTGGGCAGCGAATACTTCGCCGCGCATCCACCCATCCCCGTCGCGCAGATGGTCGCAGGCGTGAACATGGATAACCTGTACTCCGTCGGCAAGACGCGCGACATGACCGTCATCGGCTACGGCAAGTCCGAACTGGACGACGACCTGGCGCGCGCGACGGCGAAACAAGGCCGTGTACCGAAGCCGGAACCGTCACCCGAGAAAGGCTTCTACTACCGCTCGGATCACTTCAATCTGGCGAAGGCCGGCGTACCGATGCTGTACACGAAATCGGGCATCGACAGCCCGACGCTGGGCGCGGAGTACGGCAAGCAATGGCTCGCCAACTACACGGCGAAGCACTACCACCAGGTGTCGGACGAGTACTCGCCCGACTGGGACGTGAGCGGCACGCTGCAGGACCTGCAGGTGTATTACGACGTGGGGCTGGGCATCGCGAACTCGTCGCGGTGGCCCAACTGGCGCGCCGACAGCGAGTTCCGGGCGACCAGGGACAAGAGCCGGAAGTAGAACTGCATGCCAACCCTCGCCCGCTGCAGCGGGAGAGGGCGCGGGAACTCAGTCGCGGACGACCAGCTCCACGATCTGCGCAGGCACGTCGCCGCGATCCATGTCGGCGACCACGTCGAACACCGCGCCACCGCCGGTGCGAACCTCGATGCCTTCGAGCTTGAGGTGAGTCGGCTTTCCGTCACTCTCGACGACAGGAGTCATGACGACGGCCTGGTCATCGGCACCGAGCCAGCCGAATCGGCAACCCATCACCGGGCCGTCGATGAGCGCATCTTCCGTGTCCTCGGCGCACGCTACAAATGCGACGCGCCCGTCGTCAGTCACTGCGGCATCCGTGAAGCCGAACGGCACGCCCGCCACGTCGCCGAGATGAACCTCGAATATGCGGCGAACCGGTGGGAACGAATGGCGGCCATCGAGCCAGCCCAGGAACTTGTCCAGCGCAACGTCCAGGATCGCATTCCAGGGCTCGAAACCGCGCTTGCCATTGCCCCGTTGCAACAGCCGCAGCCATTCACCCTGCACGATGGCACCTTCGATGTTGAGCCGGGCTCCGCGCGCGCCGCTATAAACACGCAGCCCCGCATAGAGATCCTCGCCCGACCACTGCTGTGCCATCGCGCCCTTCCCCGGCGCCACCGTCACGATTTTCTCACGCTGCGGACTCGAGCCGGATCCGAATGCCACCAGCCGTCCGTCCGGCAGCACGATGCAAGCCTCGAGATCGAGCTTGAGCTTCTTGTTGCCACGCACGTCGTCGAACACCCGTGCACCCTCCGGGCCGGCGGGCAGCAGGATCGGATACGTCGATCCGGTCGAGGGATCGAGCACGGCGAGCGCGCTGACGTCGTCCTGCAGGATCACCAGGCGATTGCCCTGCCTGCGAATCGACGAGGCAGCACGCACGTGGGCAGGCAGGTCTTCCAGCGGGTGGGCGCCATGATCGTAGACGAGCGACTTCGGCGTGCCGAGCGTCGCGGTCAGGCTCGACGACAGTGAGGCGTGCAGCGTGTGCAGTTCGGGGGCATGTGTCATCGGGCGACATTGAGCGGGGCGCGCTGCGCGTGGTCAAGTGATGTTTTCACGACGACTTCGTGCTTCTTTTGCGGGAGTGCAGGTGTCATCCTGCCGCTGCAATACGTGCCGTCGTTGACGTACCACTGGAGAATGCTCATGAAATGGGTCCGCCGGATATTGGTTGCCGTCGCAGTCCTGGCCTGCGGACTCGTTGGCGTCGCTTTCCTGACGGCGCTACGCACCGAGCATCCCGTAGGTTTCCAGGTGGCTCAAGCGACCGGCGCCGACGGGCAGCCGTTCCCTGTCGGCGTATGGTATCCAACCCAAGCGCATCCCCGACCGACGACGCTGTTGGGCCCCCTGCTGATGGACGTGGCGGCCAACGGCCCTGTTGCAGGGAGCGATTTACCTCTGGTAGTGATCTCGCACGGCAACGGCGGCGGGCTCGGCAGCCACGCCGACCTGGCCCTGGCCCTTGCAGACCTGGCTATGTTGTAGCAGCCCCCATGCACCCCGGCGACAACTATGCCGACCAGAGCGCCGTCGGCTCAGTGTCCTGGCTAGGTGAGCGTAACCAGCAACTCCACGCCACCGTTGATTACATGCTCGGGAGGTGGCAGGGGCGCGACCGCATCGACCCGGAGCGTGTCGGCGCGTTTGGATTCTCCGCGGGCGGGTTCACGGTCTTGACTGCCGTTGGAGCCCAGCCTGACCTGACCATCATTGCAAGGCATTGCACCGAGTCGCCGGAGTTTGCGTGCGAGCTGCTCCGTCACGCCAACTCGCCCTTGCTGAATTCCGCTGCGCCCGGCATCGGCGACGCCTTTGTGCCCGACGCGAGAATCAAGGCAGCGGTCGTGGCAGCACCGGGCCTGGGATTTGCGATGGGTCCGAACGCGTTTGGCAACGTGAACGTGACAGTTCAGCTTTGGAGCGCCGACCAGGATACCAACGTCCCCTATGCCACCAATACCAGGCACGTTCGCGAGGCGCTGGGTCCGCAGGCAGAGTTTCATTCGGTGCCCGGGGCTGGCCATTTCTCGTTTCTCGCGCCATGCGGCCTGCTC
>JBAVJR010000409.1:0-1565 GCA_049687855.1 Steroidobacteraceae bacterium
AGCGTGGCTTGCGACAGTTCGCCGATGCGGGTGTCGGCAAGCCGTCCATGCGCATCGAAGAACAGCGTGGTCGGCAACGCGCTGTGGCCCAGCGCGGCGCCCGTGCGACTCTCCGGATCGACCAGCACATTGCTCACCACCAGGCCTTGCCGGTCGAGGAACGCGGCAATCGTGCGTGACTCTTCGCCCTGGTTGACGAAGACGATGTTCACGTCCGGGTTGGCGGCCTGTGCCCGCTGCAGCGCGGGCATCTCGCGTCGGCAAGGCGGGCACCAGGTGGCCCACAGGTTGACCACGGTGGGCTCGCCGGCGAAGTCCGCGAGCGACATGGGCCGGCCCCCCAGCGAACTCAGGGTCAGCGGCGGCAGAGGGACAGCAGGAGGCGCCATCATGAAGGTGGCGATGCTGCCGAACAGAAGCACCGTGCCCGTCGTGACCGCAGCAGCGAGCACGGGTTTGCGCAGGCCGGTCTGGCGCTGTGCGCGTTGCAGGCCGAACAGCAAGGCCACCACGACGCCCGCAACCGGCTGCCAGCCGCCATCGCGGATGTTCAGGATGCTCAGCGGGAGGTCGAAGTACTGGTCGCGCCATCGCAAGACGAAGGCGAGTCGCGCCGCAACCAGACCGACGAGCAGCATGTACGTCAGCGTCGGCTCGACCTCGATGCCGGCGGCCCGCGCCAACCGGTGGGCGACGAATCCGCCAAGAGCGATGGCAACCAAAGTCAGCAGCACCGTATACGGCAGCGACAGCGGACCGATCTGCAATGCCTGGTTCATGTCCCGGAGAATACCCGACACGCCTGCAGCGCTCATGTAGCATCACCGCCATCGCATCGGGGGAGGCGCTCATGTCCAGTGCACGGGGCGAGGCTAGCGGCCTGGCGTGGCCGCGTTATTACACCGTCGTGCTGCTGCTCTTCGCAGCTGTCTTCATCTCCTACATCGACCGCACCAACATCTCGGTGGCCGCCATCGCGATGAAGGACGATCTCGGCTGGACCGAGACGCAGAAAGGCATCGTGCTCTCCTCGTTTTTCGTCGGGTACCTGCTGCTGATGGCCGTGACCGGCGCGGCTGCGAACCGCTACGGCGGTTGGCTGGTCCTCGGCGTCGCGGTGCTCTGGTGGTCGGCATGGACGGCACTCACCCCTCCTGCCGCAATGATGTCGCTCGGCGCGCTGATTGCGGCTCGCATCGCGCTCGGACTCGGCGAGGCGGCCGTGTTCCCCGCTTCCATGAACATGATCTCGCGCTGGGTGCCGCCAGAGCGCCGGTCGCGCGCGACCGCGCTCATCATCAGTGCGATCTCGCTCGGCACGGTGTTCGCATTGCCCGCCACGGGCTGGCTGGTGCGCGAGTACGGCTGGGCACTGCCCTTCTACCTGTTCGGAGCCGTCGGGCTGGTCTGGTACGCGGCATGGCACTTCCTTGCCCGTGGCGACGTCCCTGCGAGTTCGTCGGTGGCGACGCCGCAGGCCGCCAACCGCGCCATACCGTGGGGGCAACTGCTGCGGTTGCCGGCCGTGTGGGCGATCATCGTGAGCCACTTCGCCAGCAACTGGG
>JBAVJR010000410.1:0-4826 GCA_049687855.1 Steroidobacteraceae bacterium
GTGGGGGCAGGTGCGCGTGCTGCCTGCCGAGAATTCCGGCAGCGACGTGAACATCGGTGCGCGGATCATCGAATCCGACGGCAGCATGCTGAAGCTCGCCGTCACCGTGACGGACGCCACCGGCCGCACCTGGCTGCGCAAGGACTACGAAGCCCAGGCGGACACGCGCGCCTACAAGGACGTGCCGGTCAAGCCGCGCGACCCGTTCGACAACGTGTACGCGACGATCGCGAACGACCTGCTGGCCGCGCGCAACGAACTCACGCGCGAACAGCGCGTGCAGGTGCACCAGGTGGCCAACCTGCGGTTCGCGTCCGAGCTCGCGCCGTATGCGTTCCGGCCATACCTGGCGCACGACGCGAAGCGCGGCACGTATGCCATCGCGCGCCTGCCGGCGGAGGACGATCCGGTGGTGCAGCGCATGGATCGCGTGCATGAGCGCGATTACGCGCTGATCGACACGCTCAACGAGCACTATACGAATTTCGGCGAGTCCATCGACGACGCTTACGGCAACTGGCGCAAGTACTCGCACGAAGAGCTCGCGGCTGAAGACGAGGCCAAGCGCAAGGCGATGGCGCGCGGCTTGCTCGGCGCTGCGGCGATCATCGGCGGCGTCGTGGCAGGACAGAACACCAACAGCAGCGCGGGCTCGGCGGCTGCGACCGCGGCCGTCATCGGCGGCATCTATGCGTTCAAGAGCGGCCTCGACATGCGCTCCGAGATCAAGATGCACGGCGAGTCGCTGAAGCAGCTCGGCAGCTCGTTCCAGAACGAAGTGCAGCCGAGCGTGGTCGACATCGAGGGCCGTACGCTCGAACTGAAGGGCTCGGCGGAGCAGCAGTACGCGGAATGGCGGCGCCTCCTGCGCGAGCTGTACGAGAACGAGACGGGCCTGCCGGCGACGACGGCGGAAGTCACCCAGCCGGCGGCCGGCAAGCGCTGAGTCCACGCCGATGACGAAGATGACGGCGCTCGCAGGCGGGCAGGTCGTGGCTGCGCGATACGAGCTGGCGCGGCCGCTCGCGGCCGGGCACGACGGCGCGACGTGGCTCGCGCGGGACACGCATGCCAACCGTGACGTCGTGCTGCGTTTCCGCGCGGGTGACGACCTGGCCGGTGAACGCATCCGCGTCGTCGTCGATCACGCGGCGCTGCTCGCGCCTGTCGCCACGCACAACGCGGGCGACCAGTCGTTCGATGTCTTCGAGTATCTCCCGGGCGGCGAGATCGGCCTCCTGCGCGGGCGACCATGGACGCTGATCGCGCGCCGGCTGCTGCCGGTGATCGATGCGCTGTCGCAAATACACGCAGCGGGCTGGGTCCACGGCGATCTCAAGTCGGCCAACGTGCTGCTCGACGGCGACGGCCTGGCGCGGCTCGTGGACCTCGGCAGCGCGCGCAGGATCGGTTCGACGCAACCGGCCGGCGCGTCGCCGTATTCGACGAGTCCCGAGCGACTCGACGGCGCTGCTGCGGCCGAGCCGGACGACATCTATGCCCTCGGCGTGCTGTGCTATGAACTCGTGAGCGGGCACCCGCCGTTCTACCCCGACGTGACACCGGCCCGCGTGCATGACGAAGTCCCGTCGCCGCTTGCCGGCAGGCCGGATCCGCCCGAGGCCTGCCGGGCGCTGGTCGCGCGCTGTCTCGCCAAGCGGCCCGCCGACCGGCCGGCCTCGATGCGTGTCATCCACGAGGAACTGCAACGGATCCTCGCGACGGCATCGATGGCAACGACATCGGCCGCGGCACCGGACGTTGCGGCCTGGCAGCCGCGTCCGCCCGCTGAGGCCCTGCCACTGCAACCGCAATGGCGTCGCACCACGGGCGACGCACCCTCGGCAAAGTCGCTGCGCAGCGAGGGATTCCGCCGCGGCCTGCTGGTCGGCGCGATGGCGCTGGCGCTCGCAGCGGCCGGTTTCACCTTCTTCGTCCTGCCGGGTCTCGTCGGTTCGAAGACGCCGGCACCGCAAGCGCCCGCGGCTCCCGTGGCCGCGGCACCGGTTGCGCAGCCGATCGCGGATTTCGAGCGCCTTGCGGCATTGAAGCGCAAGGCGGAGGAGCGTCGCGGACCGTTGCCTGCGCGCCTGGAGAAACTCGAGCAACGGGACGTTGCCAGCTGGGGTGGCGCGCCGTACGCGCAGGTACGCAACGACCTGGCTGCCGGCGATGCGGCGATGACCGGGCGCGAATTCGAGTCGGCGCTTGCGCATTTCGACGCGATGGCGCGCGGCCTCGATGCGCTCGAGCAGCGTCTGCCCGCGGTGGTTCGTGAACGGTTGGCCGCGGCGCAGGCAGCGTTCGCTGCGGGTCGCGCCGCCGAGGCGCAGGAAGGATACGCGGCGGTGCTACGGGTCGCGCCAGACGCTGCCGCCGCACGAAGTGGAATCGCCCGCTCGCGCGTGCTCGACGAAGTGCTGCGCGAAACGGCGCTCGGTGCGCTTGCCGAACAGGCCGGCGACGCCCAGGCCGCGATCGCGGCTTACCCGCGCGCGCTGAAACTGGATCCGGAGACGGTCGTGGCGCGTGCAGGAATCTCGCGACTCGGCGCACGCGCGACCAGCGACGCCTACGCCACGGCGATGGCACGGGCCATGGCCGCATTGGCGCGTCGCGACTACGCCACGGCGCAGAGCTCGTTCGAGCAGGCGGGACGCATCCGGCCCGGCACGCCGGAAGTCGCCGATGGCCTGCAGCAGATCCGCCGCGCGACCGAAACGAAGTCGCTGACCTCCATCGTCGAGCGCGCCGCCGCGGCCGAGCGCGCGGAGCAGTGGTCGCAGGCGCTCGAGCTTTATGGCGAGGCGCTCAAGGCCGAACCGGCGCTGCGGGCTGCGCAGGAAGGGGTCGAGCGTGCGGAGCCGCGCGCCATGATCGATGCCGAACTGCAGTCATTCATCGACAAGCCCGAACGGCTCTACAGTCCTTCCGGCCGCGACGTCGCGCGCAACGTGCTCGAGCGCGCAGCCCGCGTGTCGACGCCGGGCGCGCGGCTGCAGGCCCAGCAGGCGCGACTGGCCGAGCAGTTGCGGCAGGCCGAGACGCCGGTCAAGGTCGCGCTGGCGTCGGACAACGCGACGGACGTGCAGATCTACCGGATTGGTAAGCTTGGGCTCTTCGAACACCGGGACCTCGAGCTGATGCCGGGCCGCTACACAGTCGTTGGCACGCGCCGGGGCTATCGCGACGTGCGCAAGGAGCTGAACCTGCTGCCGGGTGCGCAGCCGCCAACGCTCGTCGTCCGCTGCGAGGAACCCATTTGAGCCCCGCTGAACTGCTCCTGCGCGATCCCCTCGGCGAGCGCGCGCTGGGGGCTGCAGATTTTCCCGTGAGTGTCGGCGGTCCGGGGAACACGATCGTGTTGCCGGGCGCGAGCGCGGGCACGCTCGCCTGGATTGCGCTGCACGACGGCCAGTTGTTCCTGCAGCCGGCGCAAGGATGCGAACCCCCTCTCTGCAATGGCACGCCCGTGTCGCGTCCGACCTGGCTGCATGAAGGCGACGTCATCGACGCAGCACGTGGACGACTGCGCGTCGGTGCGCGCGATGGCCGGCGCATCCTCGACGTCGAGGATGGCAGCGGCGGCAACCTGACGGTTCCCCCAGCAGCGCCGCTCGTCGACGTAGTCAGCGGCGGCGGTGCCGACGGTGACGAACGGATCGACGCGGTGGCGTTCCGTCGACCCGCAGCGCAGGTCGCGGCCGATCGACGCATCGGGCCCTGGCTGACCGGCGGCCTGCTCGTCGCCGTGCTTGGGTGGTCGACGTGGTTTTTCGCGACCGGTCACGCCGTGAAGATCGATGTCGTTCCAGCGGATAGCGCGGTCCGGTTGCACGGCGGACTCGCCCTGCCCGTGGGCGGCAACCACTTCGCGCGTCCCGGCGAGTACACCGTCGAGATCCAGCGCCAGGGCTTTGCGTCCCTGCGCGCGCCGATCAAGGTGACGGATGCGCCGAACCAGTCGTTCCGGTACCGGCTTGCGAAGCTCCCGGGCGTCCTGCAGGTGCAGACAGCGGTCGCCGCCCGCATCAGCATCGCGGGCAGGGACGTCGGCTCGGCCCCCGGCGAGGTCCGGTTGCCGGCCGGTCGTCACGAGATCCTGGTTACGGCCCCGCGACACCTGCCGTTCAAGGCGACCGTGGATGTCAAGGGCATGGAACTGCGGCAGTCGCTGACGGCGAAACTCGTCGCTGCGTGGGCCCCCGTCACGGTGCTCACCGAACCGGCGGGCGCCACGGTGCTCGTGGACGGCACCGCGCACGGCGCCACTCCGGCGAAGCTCGAACTCGACGCGGGCACGCATCGCATCGAACTGCGCCAGGCTGGATTCAAGCACTGGGTGACCGACCTGCAGGTGGTCGCGAACCAGCCGCAGACGCTGGGCCCGGTGCGGCTCGGCCTGCCCGACGGCACGCTGCTAGTGCGCACCGATCCAGCGGGTGCCAGCGTCAGTGTCGGTGGCGCCTTCCGCGGTCGTGCACCGGTCACGCTCGATGTGCGGCCGGACGTCACGCTGGCGCTGGTGGCATCGCGCGAGGGCTACGAACCCAGGACCACGCAGTTGACCGTGGGAGCGGGCGAGCGACGCGAAGTGCAGTTGTCGCTGACGCCGATCCTCGGCGAGGTCACGGTGATCGCGGAGCCGGCGTCAGCCGAGGTGTTCGCCAACGGCCGTGCGGTCGGCAAGTCCGGGCAGGCCATCAGGTTGCCGGCTGCACGCACCGACCTCGAAGTGCGGCTGGCGGGGTTTCGCACCGTTCGCACGGTTGTCACGCCGCGCCCCGGCCTGCCGCAGGTGCTGAATGTGCGGCTCGAAGCGGGGC
>JBAVJR010000411.1:0-2297 GCA_049687855.1 Steroidobacteraceae bacterium
GATCTACCGCGCCCCCGAGATGCTCGACGACCCGCACTTCAAGGCCCGCGAGGCCATCGTCACCGTGCCGCACCCGGACTTCGGCGAACTGCGCATGCAGAACGTCGCGCCAAAGCTGTCGGAAACGCCCGGCGGCGTCCGCTCCCCGAGTCCCGACCTCGGGCAGCATAATGACGAGGTATTCCTTAAGCTGCTCGGGTTGGCAGCCGAACGCTACGCCGACCTGAAGTCCCGCAAGGTAATCTGACGCCCGATGGCGAGCCTCGACCAAAACTACGCCGGCGGCGGCTTCGGCCACGCACTACAAGCCGGCCGGCGGCCCGCGCTGATCGTCGTCGACTTCGTCATGGCTTACCTCAAACCGGGATCGCCGCTCTATGCGGGCGTCGAGACCACTCGCGACGCCTGTGCGGTGCTGTTACGAGCCGCACGCGATGCCGGCATCCCCGTGCTGCACACCAACGTGCGTTTCCAGGCGGGTGGTCGTGACGGCGGCGTCTTTTTTCGCAAGCTCCCGGCCCTCGGCTGTTTTGCCGACGGCGCCGACCCCGAGCTCTCCCGGTTCGATCCGGCGCTCGAGCCGGCTCCTGGCGAGACCGTGATCACCAAGCAGTACGCCAGCGCCTTTTTCGGCACCACCCTGTCGTCCACGCTCACGGCCCTGGGCGTGGACACCCTGCTGATCGCAGGGGTCAGCACCAGCGGTTGCATCCGGGCCACCGCGCTCGACGCCTGCCAGCACGGCTTCATTCCCTGGGTGGTGCGCGATGCGGTCGGCGACCGGCACCCGGCGCCCCACGAAGCCAACCTGTTCGACCTGCAGGCCAAGTACGCCGAGGTCGTGAGCCTGGAGACGGCCAGACGCTACCTGTCCGGACTGTCGGCGCTACAATGCGCGACACCATGACCCACAGCCCCGAGAGGCCGATGATGAAGAAAGCGAACCTCGTGTTGATGGCTGCCCTTGCTGCGGCCGGGATCGTCGGCGTGGCCGGCGGCTCGCTGCTGCCCGTTTCGGTGGCCGTCGCGGCCGAGAAGGAAAAGCCCGCTGCCAAGCAGAAACTCAGCCCGGCCGTGCAGAAGCCGCTCGTGGCGGCGCAGAACGCCATGACCGCGAAGAACTGGGACGAAGCCCTGGCCCAGATCCAGGCGGCGCAGGCCGTCGAGCCCAAGACGCCGTATGACGCTTTCATGGTCGATGAACTCGGGTGGTACATCTACCTGCAGAAGAAGGACTACGTGAAGTCCGCCGAAATCCTCGAGCGCTCGATCGCCTCGGGCATGGTCTCCGATGCCGACAAGCCGCAGCGGCTGCGCGCGCTCACGCAGATGAACCTGCAGAACAAGCAGTACGACAAGGCGATCACCAACGGTACGGAGTACCTGAAGCTCAACCCGAACGATGCGGAAATCGCCCTGTCGCTCGCGCAGGCCCGCTACCTGTCGAACGACTTCACGGGTGCCAAGGCTGCGGCAGAGCAACTCATCGCCTCGAGCCCGAAGCCGCCCGAAGCCGCCCTGCTGCTCGCCCTGCGGGCGAACTACGAGCTCAAGGACGAACCCGGGATCTTGCGTTCGCTGGAAGGCCTGGTACGCCATTACCCGGCGCCGAAGTACTGGGAAGACCTGCTCAATGCGCAGCTGTACCGCACCAAGGACGACCGCGGCCTGCGCGCTCTCTACCGCCTGATGAACGACACCAACACGCTCGACAAGGGCGAGGAGTACGCCGAAATGGGCAGTACGCTCCTCAACGGCGGTTTCCCGAACGAAGCCAAGCAGATTCTCGAGCGTGGGCTGGCGGCGAACCTGCTCCAGGGCGATTCGAAGAGGCGCGCACAGGCGGACCTCGAGCGTGCCCGCACTGGCGCGACCGCCGACGCCAAGGACGTCGGCACTGCGGCCGCGCAGCTCGCGGCGGCAAAGACCGGCACGCAGATGGTCGCCATCGGCAAGCTGTACTTCAGCACGGGCGACTACGCCAGCGCCGTCGACGCGATCCAGAAGGGTCTCGCGAAGGGCGGCGTGACCGATGCCGACGACGCGAACATGCTCGCGGGCATCGCCAATTCCCGACTCGGCAAGCTGACCGAAGCCCGTGCCGGATTCGAGGCGGTCAAGGCGCCGGCACTCACCGACCTCGCCAGGCTGTGGAAACTCAAGCTCGATTCGGCGGCGGCGCCCGCGGCTGCTCCCGCTCCGGCAGCTGGCTGATCCGGCTCACGGCAACGACACTGGGCCCCGCGGGTTACCAGCCTGCGGGGCCTTTTTCTTGGCAGCACTTCCGGGCAATCCAC
>JBAVJR010000412.1:0-2739 GCA_049687855.1 Steroidobacteraceae bacterium
CGCATTCTCGGCCTCGGCGATCTCGGCGCGAACGGCATGGGCATTCCGATCGGCAAGCTTTCGCTGTACACCGCGTGCGCGGGCCTGCACCCGTGGAAGTGCCTGCCGGTCATGCTCGACGTCGGCACGAACAACGAGGCGCTGCTGGCGGACCCCCTGTATCTCGGCCTGCGCCAGCGCCGCATCACCGGCGCTGCCTACGACGAACTGGTCGAGGAGTTCGTCGTCGCTGCGCAGGAGGTATTCCCTGGCGTGATCGTGCAGTTCGAGGACTTCGCCAACCACAACGCGTTCCGCCTGCTGCGCCGTTACCGCGACCGGGTCAGTTGTTTCAACGACGACATCCAGGGAACGGCCGCGGTGGCCGTCGCCGGCATACTCTCCGCGCTGCGTGTCACGGGCAAGACGATGTCCGGGCAGACGTTCCTGTGTCTGGGTGCCGGAGAAGCGGCAACGGGCATCTCCGACCTGCTCGTGAACGCCATGGGCGAGGAAGGGATCGACGAAGCCAGCGCACGCGCGCGCTGCTGGATGGTCGACTCGAAGGGACTCGTCGTGGCGAGCCGCGGCGACCTCGCCGAGCACAAGCGACCCTATGCACACGCGCATGCACCGGTCAGCGACTTCATCGGCGCCGTCAAGGCGCTGCGGCCTACGGCCATCATCGGCGTGGGCGCCACGCCGGGCACCTTCGACGAGGCGGTGGTGCGCGAGATGTCGCGCATCAACGAGCGGCCGATCATTTTCGCGCTGTCGAACCCGACCTCGAAGGCCGAATGCACGGCGCAGCAGGCCTACCAGTGGTCGGACGGCCGCGCGCTTTACGCCTCGGGCAGCCCGTTCGACGCCGTGACGTTGCCGGACGGACGGCATTTCGTGCCGCGACAGGGCAACAATTCGTACATCTTCCCCGGGCTGGGCCTGGCACTCGTGGTAGTCGGCGCGACGCGCGTCACCGACACGATGTTTCTTGCGGCCGCGCGCACGCTGGCGCGGTGCACGACGCAGGCCGACCTGGACCAGGGCAGCCTGTACCCGCCGCTCAGTGCGGTGCGCGACGTATCGGCACGCATAGCCGTGGACGTCGCGGCGATCGCATTGCGCGATGGGCTCGCCTCGATCGAGCAGCCTGCAGACCTCGAGCAGACGATCCGCGCGGAGATGTACGACCCGCGTTACTGACGCGGGCTGTGATCGGCGAGCGGCCGCAGGCCGGCCAGTGTCCGCGGGGTCGCTCCCGACGACACCTGCAGCCGGCCGACGCGGCTCCGCTTGTTGCAGAAAAGCAACGCACAATCGAGATCGAATATGCACTATTTGCGTTATGGCAACAGACGCGCAGAATAACGGTCGGTCTCTTCATCCTGGACGGGTAGGCACATGAACAACGACTCTCGGCGACTGACACGCGCAATCCGCCTGGCACTGGGCGGCGCGCTGGGACTGGCCTCGGGCCTCGCAACCCTGCCGGCACTCGCGCAGACGGCGACGGACCCGGGCAAGGAACTCGATACGGTGTACGTCACGGGTTCGCGCATCGCGCGCTCGTCGGACTTCGAGAATCCGGCACCGGTCGTCACGTTCGCGCAGGAAGACATCGCCAAGTCCGGTTACAACAACCTGCAGCAGCTGCTCGAAGAACAGCCCTTCGTCGGTAACGGCACGTTCTCGACCCGCGGCAACAACCAGGACTCGACGGCCAACGGCGCCGCGTCGGTCAGCTTGCGCGGCCTCGGCGCCGACGCAACGCTGGTGCTCGTCAACGGCAGGCGCGTTGCGCTCAGTTCGTTCGCCGAAAGCATCACGACCAACTTCGTCGACATCAACACGCTCCCCGTGGCGGCGATCGAGCGCCTCGAGGTGCTGAAGGACGGCGCATCGGCTGTGTATGGCGCCGACGCGGTGGCGGGCGTCGTGAACGTGATCCTGCGCAAGGACTTCGACGGCTTCGAGGTCTCGGGCGGCGGCGGCGGCGCGGACGGCTACGACGAATACAACGCCTCGGCCATCTGGGGCGTGAACGGCGAGGACTCAAACGTCACGCTGATCCTCGACTACTTCAAGAACAGCACGCTCATGAACAAGGAGCGTGGCTCGCTCGGCACGGCCGACCAGACCAGGCAGGGTGGCGAGGACTTCCGTTCGTCGCGCGGCTTCCCGGGCAGCTTCATCGTCAACGGCGTGGCCACGGTCGACCCGTCGTGCCCGGCGGATCGCGTGGCCGGGGCAAGCTGCCTTTACGACTACGGCCCGTGGAACCTGCTGCAGCCCGAAAGCGAGCGCACGGGCCTGATGCTGATGGGTCGCCAGGGTTTCGGCGGCATCGAGTTCTTCACGGAATTCGCCGCGCAGCACAACACCTCGATCGCGCAGGGCGCGCCGACGCCGCTGGACGGAGACGCCGGGCTCACCGTGCCTTCCACGCATCCGAACAACCCGTTCCCCACGGCCGTGGGCGACATCGGCGTTCGCCGCCTGCGCACGGTCGATGCGGGCCCGCGCGGCTGGAATATCGAGACCGACAACCTGCGCCTGGTGCTCGGCCTGCGTGGAGAGGTCTTCGACGGCTGGAACTGGGAGGTGTCGGCGCAGAAGGCACGCAGCGAGTCCGAGCAGACGGGTAGTCGCTCGCAGGGCTGGGTCCGCACCGACTTCCTCCAGACGGAGATCACCGCCGGCCGCTACAACCCGTTCGCCGCCACCTTCAACCCGCAGTCGGTGATCGATGCCATCACGACC
>JBAVJR010000413.1:0-1887 GCA_049687855.1 Steroidobacteraceae bacterium
GCCATGGCTTGCGGCGCCGACGCCTGCATCCAGGCGAGATCGGCCGTCTTCTGGGCGACGCGCGCGGTCATCTTCTTGCCCGACGCCTGGAACGGCAGCACCAGCACGAGGTAGACGAGTGCGACGCCGAGGAGCGCGCCGGCGACGTAGACGAGGTTGCGCTCGCGTTCGTTCAGGTTGTCGAACCAGTCACGGACGTTCATGCGGCCCCCAGGCGGACTTGCAGGCGGCCCTCGACCAGCTGGTCGCGCGGGTTCGCGGATTGCAGTTCCACCGTCGCGCCATCGCGGCTCATCGCCTGCTTGATACCGTCGAGCGCTTCCACGCTCGGTGCGACGAGATGCAGCTCGAGCACGCCCGCCCGGTAGCTGATTGCTTCGACGCGCGTGGCCGGCGCCTGCGCGATGGCCTGTGCCAGCAACGAAATCGCGGGCAGCAGGGCACTGTTCCCGCCGCCGGCGCGAGCCAGCACGCCCTGGATCTGCGCGCGCGGATCGACGATCGGTTGCCCGGGCAGGATCTGGTTGAAGGTCTGCGCGATCTGCGCGTCGAGCCGCTGCTCGGCCTGGTGCAGCTGCCAGAGCTTGAAGCCCTGCCCACCGAGGAAGGCAACCAGTGTCGCGACGGCGAGCGCGGCCGGCAATCGCCATTGCTGCAGCTGCGAGCCGAACGACGTCGGCGCCGCGTAGGCACCCTGCAGCAGGTTGATCGGCCTGGCGACCGGCACCTGCGCGGCCAGCAGGGGCAGCATGCCGTCGGGCAGCAGCTTGACCTGCAGCGTGGCGGTGCGCGTGCGCAGTCCTTCGATGGTGTCCCTGTGTGCCTCATAGTCGGCCGCCGACGCGTAGAGCGTGACGTGTTCGCCGGCTTCGGTCTGCGCGCCGAGCGCGAGTTCGAAAGCGACCTGCAACGATTCGGCGTCGAGGGCGTAGGCGGGTTGCTCCGGCCGGCTGACGTGCAGCATGCCTTCGTCGAGCACGAGCACCAACGCATTCGGCGCGGACGGGAGCAACGAGGATTCGGCATAGGCCGCGTCGGGGCGGACGCCGGCGGCGTCCCACAGCGCCTGCCAGCGTTCGAGCGTCGAACGGGCAACGATCGCGACGGGCATGGCGCTGGACGATGCATCGCGATGGCCGATGGCGAAGTGCAGGTTTTCGAGCTCGGAGGCGAGGTGTTCTTCGAGCGCGAACGGGATTGCCTGCGCGATGCGGGCCGCACCGCGGACCGGCGGCAGGTCGGGACGGGCCAGCGTGACATCGGAGGCTGGCAGGATCACCACGGTGCGTCGGGCCTGGGACAGGGCGAGCGCGTCGGCGACCGGGCCGCTCTGTACGCTGCCTGAACGGGCGCCGTTGGCATCGACGATCAGCCAGGACGCTGGCGCGTCTTCGGGCGCCCGGAGACGGATCACCAGGGTTTCAGTCATACGGTCATTCGGCTCCGAAACTGCGCAGGACAGGTCGCACCGTTCCGGCCCCACCGCGCGCGAGGAGACTGTACAGGGTGAACTGGGTAGTGCCAATAGTGACCCATACGGTCGTACGGAAGTAAGTGCTTGATTCCGAAAGTGTGTCCTTGATCTGGTCGAAGTCGGCCTGGCCGAGCGTGCCGCGCAGGTCGTCGAGCGTCGGGAAGCAGGCATCCTTGCGCCGCCTGGCCAGATCCTCGGGATCCAGGCTGAACTGCCGCTGCGACTCCGAGAGCGAGTCGAGCACGATGCCGGGTGCCGTGCAGACGTTCAGCTTGGTGCCGACCGGCAGGGCGGTAACGTATGGCTGCAGGCGGCGAAACTGCTCCGCGCCGAACTCGGGCAGCACCATGAGTTCACTGGCGCGGGTGATCGGCATGTTGGCCGCGAGATGCGGGGGATCGAGTCCCGTGTAG
>JBAVJR010000414.1:0-1930 GCA_049687855.1 Steroidobacteraceae bacterium
CTCGAACTCCGTCCGTCCCGAGGGCGAGTGCGCGACGGGTTGGGTGGAATCAATCCGGACCTTCCTGGCTGGCGACCCGCCCGAGCAGCAACGAGCGCGCGAAATGGCCGGGTATTACGTCGGCATGCTCAGGGCCAGCGGCGGACGCAGCAAGTTCTGCATCGGCGATGCGCAGGCGCAATTCCGGCTCAGCACACGCTGGACGTCGTTCGGCAGGGTCATCCGGAACGCCTCCCGATAACGCGACTGCAGGCCTTCCCTCGCAACGTTGTCCAGCGTGGGAAAGTTGTAGACCTGCAGGGCGGTGTTGCGCAGCGTCTGGCTCTTGATCAGGCCGAGGGTGCCGGTCGAGACGAGTTCGTCGTAGGTTGCCCGGCGTCGAGCTTTCTGTCTGTACTGGGTCGCACGATAAGCGCTGACCAGCAGCGCTTCGTTCGAATCGGTCGATTGTCCGCTGAGCGCGTTGACGGCCCGCTCGGCGTTGGCCAGCACGTCGCGGCTGTATTCAATCTGCAGCTGGTAGTACCAGGCTTCCTCGCGAAGATCGGCCTTGAGACGTTCGGCGAACAGCGCGCCCCTCTGCCTGGCCTCTCGCTCGACGTTCCAGTTCGAGACCTGCATGCCGATGAAGACGCCGACGATGACGATGACCAGTTCGATTCCGATCGCGGTCCATTCCAGCTTGCGGACGTGTTCCATGAGACGGCTCAGGTTCATGCATGCACTCTCGGCTGTGCCCCGTGATGGTCTCGGTCTGGCGGCCGTCGTGTCGCCGGAATTCCGTCGATCTATCGCTCGCCTCGCCTATCGGCGATGATCACCCGCATGAAGAGACTCCCGAGCTGGCCCGTGCTGATCGGGTTACTGGTCGTCCTGGTGGCGCTACCACTGCTCGTGCGCAATTCCGAATGGCATACCCTGAACGTCGCTGCGCGATCCGGCGCCACTGGCGCCCACGTGCAGTTGAGCGAGGGGCTGGTGCACTACGAAATCGCCGGGCCGAAGTCGGCTCCGCCAGTGCTGCTGGTCCACGGCTTCTCCGTGCCGTCGTACATCTTCGATCCCACCTTCGCGGCACTCGTGGCCGCGGGGCATCGTGTCATTCGCTTCGACCTGTACGGCCGCGGGACGTCTGCCCGCCCACGCGGCGATTACGACATCGCGCGCTTCACGCGCCAGATCGACGAACTGCTCACTGCCCTCGACGTGCGGGGACCGGTGGACCTCGTCGGATTGTCGATGGGTGGGCCGATCGTTGCGGCCTACACCGTGGAGCATCCGGAGCGCGTACGTCGGCTGGTGCTGCTCGATCCGATGGCCAGTACGCGTGACCCCGGAATGCTGCAATGGCCGCTCGTCGGCGAGTACCTGTTCCGCGTTGCCGTACTGCCCGGTATGGCGGCCGGTCAATCCAGTGATTTCGCGCATCCAGAACGGTTTCCCGGGTGGGCGGATCGCTATCGCGAACAGATGCGCTATTGCGGCTTCGGTCGCGCGATTCTTTCGACCCTCCGTCACGTCATTACGCGCGACCCGATGCCCACGTACCAAGCCGTAGGAGCGCAGCGGCGGCCGGTGCTGCTGATCTGGGGCGAGCAGGATCACACGACGCCATATGCACAGAGTGTCAAGGTACGTCAGGCAGTCGGCGAGCACCTGTTCCTGTCCGTGGCGGATGCCGGCCACCTGCCGCACCTCGAGCGCCCCGAGGTGGTGGAACCGGCGTTGATTGCCTTTCTGGCATCACCATGACTTCGTCCGCTTCGACTATCCTGACTGGCCTCGTAACCCTCCCGGTGACGTCAATGCTCCGACCTTCTCTTATGGTTCGACAGATCGGACCTAACGCCGTCGCAGTGGCGGCGCTGGGCGTCCTGCTGGCTGCATCAGGAATGGCCTCAGCGGCCGACGGCAACTTCGCCGCCCGTGT
>JBAVJR010000415.1:0-2001 GCA_049687855.1 Steroidobacteraceae bacterium
GGCGCAGGCCGAGGCGAAGAACGTCTCGCGCATCCTGTACCCGGACGACACCACGCCGCAGGGCAAGGAGCTGCGCTTCAAGCAGCAGTACTTCTTCGTCAGCGCAAGCCTGCAGGACATGCTGGCGCAGCACCTCGCCGAAGGCCGCGGCTTCGACTCCTTGCACGAAGCGCTGTCGATCCAGCTGAACGACACGCACCCGGCGCTTGCCATCCCGGAGCTGATCCGGCTGCTGGTCGACGAGCACGAGGTCGAGTGGGAGTTGGCCTGGACGATTACGCAGCGTGTGTTCTCGTACACCAACCACACGCTGCTGCCCGAAGCGCTCGAGGTCTGGCCGATCGCGTTCTTCGAGCGAATCTTGCCGCGCCACCTGCAGATCATCTACCTCATCAATCGCGCCTTCCTCGAGCAGGTCACGGCACGCTGGCCCGGCGACAGCGAACGCCGCAGCCGCATGTCGCTCATCGACGAGGGCGGCGGGCGCCAGGTTCGCATGGCGAACCTCGCGGTCGTCGCGAGCCACACGGTCAACGGCGTGGCCAAGCTCCACTCGGAACTGATGACCAAGACGATCTTCGCCGACTTCGCCGAGCTGTATCCGGACCGCTTCACCAACGTCACGAACGGCATAGCCGTGCGGCGCTGGCTCAAGCAGTCGAACACCGGGCTCGCGGCGCTGATCACCCGGCACCTCGGCCACTCCTGGGAGAACGACCTCGAGGAACTCGACCGCATCCGCGGCCTCGCGGAAGACGCCGGGTTCCGGCGCGAGTTCCGTGAGATCAAGCTGGCCAACAAGCGCCGGCTCGGCGCCGAGGTGCAGCGTCGCGTCGGCGTCGACGTGGACGCGCACTCGCTGTTCGACGTGCAGGTCAAGCGCATCCACGAGTACAAGCGGCAGTTGCTGAACCTGCTGTACGTCGTGACGCGTTACCACAGGCTGCGGGCGAACCCCGAGGCGTACGCCGTGCCGCGCACGGTGCTCTTCGCGGGCAAGGCCGCGCCGGGCTACGTGATGGCCAAGGGCATCATCAAGCTCATCAACAACGTCGCCAGCATCGTCAACGCGGACGAGACCATCCAGGGCAAGCTGAAGGTGGTCTTCCTGCCCGACTACGACGTCTCGCTCGCGCAGCGGATCATGCCGGCCGCCGACCTGTCGGAGCAGATCTCGACCGCGGGCCTCGAGGCCTCCGGCACGGGCAACATGAAGCTCTCGCTGAACGGCGCGCTCACGATCGGCACGCTCGACGGCGCCAATGTCGAGATCCGCGAACAGGTCGGTCCCGAGAATATCTTCATCTTCGGCCTGCAGGCGCACGAGGTGGCCGGCCTGAAGGCGCGCGGGTACGCGCCGCAAACGTTCGTCGCGTCGAACCCCGACCTGGCTCGGACGCTCGACATGATCGATTCGGGCCACTTCTCGCCCGCCAACGTGTTCGACGGCAAGCCGATCGTGGAGCGCCTGCTCTCCGACGGCGAGCCGTACTTCGTGCTGGCAGATTTCGCTGCCTACGCCAAGGCGCAGGACGAGGTGGACGCACTGTACCTGCGGCCCGACGAGTGGAGCCGGAAGGCGGTGCTCAACGCGCTCAGCATGGGCAGGTTCTCGAGCGACCGCAGCATCCGCGAGTATGCGGAGCGGATCTGGCGGATCAAACCCGTCCTGTAGGACGGGTTTGAGGGCTTAGGGGTTAGGGGATAGGGGTCAGTCGGAGGGCGCTGTTGGCGCCTGGACTTCACGACTCCTTTCACCACCGGCCAAAATCCATTGACCGACGGGCGCTGCAATCGAATTCATCGCCGCACTCGTCCGACTAACCCCTAACCCCTATCCCCTCGCTCCAAGCTAGACTCGTGCCTATGACCGTCCGCACGACTCTTTCGCCCGCCGACGTCGACGCGCTCGTCAACGCGCGTCACCCCGCGCCGCGTTCGGTGCTGGGCTACCACGAGTTCCCCCGCAAGAACGATGCGCCGGTCTGCGTCGTGCGCGTG
>JBAVJR010000416.1:0-4332 GCA_049687855.1 Steroidobacteraceae bacterium
CCCATTTCCTGGACCGCACGCACGAGTTCGGCCTGGAGGCCGAAGTTTTCGAATGACATTGAATGACTTTTCCGGGCGCCAAACCTGCGCGTGCAAGCACGTGCAGGCACCGGACTGGCGCCGTAACTTTGATGAATCGAGCAGCGAAATGCAGACTTCGATCAGTCTGCAGGAGGGGCCGCATAGGCATTCCCGGGGAGGGAAGCGCTGAAGAACCTCGTGCGCAGACCGGACTGCGCGGCGGCAAACTGTGGACGCAGTATGCCTGAAACCGTTATTTCGCGCCAGCGAGCGTAGTGAGAAGCACGTACCAGTGATTCAACCCTGCATAAAACGCCGCCACCGGAACACGCTCGTTCAATCCGTGCGCGAATTCGTCCGTGGGTTTCATGAACAGGCTGCTGACCCCGTACGTTGGAATGCCTGCACCACGGAACGTCGACCCGTCGGTGTAGTACGGCGCCATGTCGGGCACGACCGGAACCCCCGGATAGCTCGCGCGGACCGCCCTGGTCACGGCGGCGGTGACATCGTCGCGCAATGGGGACGGCGGGCCCTCGTAGGAGTCGCCGTGCAATTTCACTTCGATCTTGTCGCCAGCCAGTTGCTGGAGCGTGTCACGCACCTCCGCAACGGGGGTGCCCGGGAAGATGCGGCAATTGACGGTTGCCGTCGCCGACTGCGGCAGCGCGTTGTCCGCGTGCCCGCCCGTGAGCATCGTCGCCACGCAGGTGGTGCGAGTGCGACCAACCATCGAAGGCGCCTTGGCCAGTACCGCCGCCGCCTCCGGATCGCCGGGATTCGCCGCGAACTTCGCCATGGCCTGCCCGAGTTCGCCGGGCGTCGAGGCAGCGGCCGCCTTGAAGCTGCCGACGGTCCAGTCGTTCCACATGACCGGGAATGAATATACCTGCACTGCCTTGAGCGCGTCGGCGAGTTCATAGATGGCATTGTCGGGGCGCGGTTGCGAACTGTGGCCGCCCGGGTTGTGCGCGGTGAGGGTGAAGCTGGCGTAGGACTTTTCCGCGCCCTGCAACTTGTAGTACTGCGGCTCGCCCGTGCCGCTGTCGAGCGACCCACCGCCGCCATCGCCGTTCAGGGCGAACTCGGCGTCGGTCAGCTCGCGATACTTCGTCGCGAGTTCCTTCGTCGTCGCCATCGTCGTCTCCTCGTCGCCGGAGAAGGCGATGATGAGGTCGCGCCGCGGGACGAACTTCTCGGCTTTCAGTCGCAGGAACGTCGCGGCGATCAAGGCGATGTCCGATTTCATGTCCTGCGCGCCGCGACCGAAGAAATAGCCGTTCTCCTCGATCAGCTTGAACGGATCGCGCTCCCAGTCCTCGGGTTTCGCCGTAACGACGTCCATGTGCCCGAGCAGCAGGATCGGCTTGCCGCCCTTGCCGTTCCCGCGATAACGCACCACGAGTGAGGCGGCTTCGCCCGACGGCAGGATGTGTATGTCGTCCTCCGGGAAACCGGCTGCCCGGAAGCGATCCGCCAGGTACTGCGCGACTGCCGGCACCTGGCCCAGGCCCGCGGAGCTCGGGATGGAGATGATCGTTTCGAGAATGACGCGCGCATCGTCACGTACGTCGGCAGGCGCCTCGGCATTGACCGTCGTCGCCAGGCAGCACGCGAGCACCGCAATCGATCGCAGCAATCGTATCCGCATCCGGGCACCTGTTTCGTTCATCGGTGTTGCACTCGTTCGATTCGTTCAGTGGGCTTCAGCGCCTGCCACGTACGCCTGCATGGCCAGTTCGAGTTCACGCGTGGGTTCGCCGGCGACAATCGCCTCGGCCAGCCACTCGTCCACGACTGCCAGCAGTGCAGGGTCGCGCGCCATCAGAATCCGCTTTTCGCCCCGAGTCAACGTGCCGGGGCACGTGCGGCACAACTGGCCTGGCCGGCGGCGAGCCTGCAGTTCGGCTTCGACGTCGTCGGTGACCATCACGTCGGCCCGGCCCGCCGCAATTTCCGCGAACACGCCGCGGTTGTCCGGATGCACGACGATCTGCGCCTGGTGCACGTGCTCGCGCACGTAGCGCTCGTTGGTCCCGCCCGGATTCACGATCACGCGGACGCCGGGGCGATCGAGTTCGGCAGGGGTATCGAACCATTCGCGGTCGGCGCAGCGCGCCAGCAGAGTCTTGCCGCCTTCATGGTAGGCGGCCGAGTAGAGACCCAGCGCCGCGCGCTCCTCGGTGTAGCCGATGCCGCTCAGTGCGACGTCGAACCGTCCTGCTCGCAGGTCGGTGGCGAGACCGGGCCAGCTGGTGCGCACAAACACCGGCTCGGCGCCAAGATGGGTGGCCAGGTCGCGCGCGAGCTCGATGTCCGCACCCGACAGGCGCCCATGGGTCTCGAGGCTGAACGGAGCATAGTCGCCGGTCGTGGCGATGCGCAGGACGTGCGACGCCCGCACGCGGTCGAGGACCGGCGCGCCCGGGATCCGCACGACGTTGCGCAAGGCCGCCAGCAACGCGATGGCGTCGTCCGCCGTCAACCCATGACGCAGTGCCGTGGCCTGCATCTGCTCCATCAAGGCGGCAGCCGTGTCTTCACGCAACGGCGCCAGCAGGTACATGGCGGCGAACTGCTTTTCGTCCGTCGCATCGATGCGCTCGCGCACGACCTGCAGGCCTGCAGGTTCGTCGCAGGGTGCGCAGCGACCGGCCTGCTTCCACTGGTCGTGCCAGCGCTGCTGGACGTCGCGGGCGAGACGGATCTGTTCGGCCAGGAAAGCTTGCGTCGTCGCAGGGTCCAGGCCGAGCGCCCGTGCGCGTGCCGCCACTTGCTGCAGGACGACGACTTCGCGCGCGGCATCGCGGACAGGCGCGCCCGCCAGCCATTTCGCGGCTGCCACGTCCCGCATGATCGTCAGCCGCTCGTCGATGGCGCCCACCAGGGACAGCGTCGCTTCCACATCGGCGAACCGCGCCCGCGAGTCGGTCGGACTCGCATCATTCGCGAGCCCAGCCACCGCTGCGCTGGCGGTTGCCGCCGTCGACGGTTCCCCCGGCGCAACCGGTGACGAGGCGCACCCGGCGATCGAGCAGCAGAGTGCGACGAGTGCGACGAAGGATCGCGGCAAGCGAACCGGGCCCGCGAGTACATCCTGGCTGCGATCAAGTGTCATGACTTCTTCCTGGCACGGCCCCGGACTACGGCACGCAGCCCCAGCCAGTGCACCAGCAGGCCGAGTTCCTCCTGCAGGCCGGTGTCGACGGCGCGTCGATCCACGCCCGGTTCGTAATGGGTGGCAATGACGCGTAGCTTGCCCGCCTCGCGATCGGACTTCAGGTCCACGCGCGCCACGAGCCGCTCGTTCAGCAGGAACGGCAGCACGTAATAGCCATGAATGCGCTTGTGCGCCGGGGTGTAGATCTCGATGCGGTAGTGGAAGTCGAACAGGCGCTGCAGCCGGTCACGAAACCAGACCAGTGAATCGAACGGCGACAACAGGGCGCGAGCCTCGATTCGAGCAGGCACCCGCACGCCGGCCGCCATGTACGCGGGACCTTTCCAGCCTTCCACCTGCACGGGCCACAGCTCACGCGACTCGACCAGTTCTGCGACGCGTGCCTTGGCGTCCGCCGGTCCGAGCCGGAAGTAATCGCGCAGGTCACGCTCGGTGGCCACGCCCATCGCCACGCTCGCGATGCGCAGCAAGTCGCGATGTGCGTCCTCGATCGCGGGCGTCGGCGCATCGACGACGGAGCGCGGCAGGACCCGTTCGGTCAGGTCGTAGACACGCTCGAAGCGTCGCCGCGAATGCGTGGTGACCTGCCCGGTCCAGAACAGCCACTCGAGGGCGATCTTGCCTTCGCTCCAGCCCCACCAGCTGCCCTTGCGGCGGTCGCCGGCACCGATTTCGGATACGCCCAGCGGGCCTCGATCACGAATTTCCGCCAGCACCTCGGCGCAGAAGGCGGCACGTTCGCGACCGAATCGAGCGACGTTGCCCCAGGTGCCGTCGCCGTTCTTCGCGCGCTGCATGCGCCAGCGCAACAACGGCTGGCACTCGACCGGCAGCAATGACGCTTCGTGACCCCAGTACTCGAACACCTGTCGCCGGCGCCCGCCGTAGGCCGCTTCGTCCAGCAGCGGCATGGCGTACGCCCCGAGCCGTGAAAACAACGGCAGGTAGTGCGATCGCACGAGCACATTGACCGAGTCGATCTGCAGCAAGCCCAGGGCACGCACGGTGCGGACGACGTCGGCCTTCAGGATGTCCCGGCCGGGGCGCGGGCGGCCAAATCCCTGCGCTGCCAGCGCGACCCTCCGCGCCTCGGGCAGCGACAGCGCTTCGCGCGGCCTGCGGAGGTTGCT
>JBAVJR010000417.1:0-5168 GCA_049687855.1 Steroidobacteraceae bacterium
CGCGGATACTTCGCGAGGTACGTCTGGAAGCCGCGTGCGGCTTCCTCGTAGCGGCCGGCCTTCATCGCGGCAAACGCTTCGCCGTACACGGCGGATTCGTCCGCGAACACGGCATTGGGTGCCTGGGTGGCCCCGCCCGCCGCTACGGGCACGCCGCCGGCGCCGTTCTCCATCACCAGCAGGCGCCGGTCCAGGTCGCCGTAGAGGTCACGCTGCTGCTGTTGCAACGACTCGAGTTCGTGCCGGGCCTCCTCGATCTGGCCGCGCAGCGTGCGCAGCTCCTGCTGCGACTTGTCGAGCTGCTGCTGCAGGTCCAGCAGCGACTGGTTGACCCGGCTTTCGAGCGTGCCCAGGCGCTGGTCGCTGGCATCCGCCCGCGATTCGAGTTCCTTGTTGCTGGCGGTCGCATGGACCAGGGAACTGGCCAGCAAGGCCGACGCCAGCAAGGCGCCACGCACGACGGTATTCATCGGATCACTGCACCTGGACGAGTTCGACGCGGCGATTCTGGGCATAGGCGGATTCGTCCGAACCGTCGACCGCAGGACGCTCCTCGCCGTAGCTGACCGTCGTGACCTGCGATTCAGTGACGCCCTGCAGCATCAGCGCTTTGCGCACGGTCTGCGCGCGCCTTTCGCCGAGACCGATGTTGTATTCGCGCGAGCCGCGTTCGTCGGCGTGCCCTTCGAGGCGTACGCGCGCGGTCGGGTACCTGGTCAGGTAGGCCGCATGCGCCGCGACGACGCTCACGTAGTCAGCGCGGATCTCGCTGCTGTCGTACTCGAAGTAGACGATGTTGCGGGACTGCAGGGCGGCAAGCGCCTGCTGCTGCGCCGCGCTGATCGCGCCCGCGGTCGCTCCCGTGGCCGGGCCGGTCTCGTTGCCGAGGCCGCTCGTCTGCGCGCCGCTGTCGACCGGCGCCTGGGTCGTCGCTTCCGGCTGCACCTGCTTCGGTTTCGAGCAGCCCGCGAGGCCGACGGCGAGCAGGGCGAAGGCAACGGCATGGGTCCATTTCATGGTCATCGAACTCCTGGATAGTCGGGGCCGCGCAGCGGCGGCCGGCAAATTTTCCGAATCATACCTTGCGTCGATGCGCGCTTCACCGCTCTGCGGGCCGGAACGGCGACCAGACTGGCTCGCGGACGTCCCCGGTGTCCGAGCTGAGCCGCTGCTGGAACCGGCCATCGGCCGAGACCATCGCCAGCGTGCCCTTGGCACCGGCACGGGTCGCATAGATGAGAATCGCCCCGTTCGGCGCGAAGCTCGGCGCTTCATCCTGCCGGCCATCCGTCAGCACATGCACGTTGCGCGTCTTGAGATCGTAGGTCGCAATGCGATACGCGCCACGGTCCAGCGTGACCAGCGCCAGCGACTCGCCGTCCGGCGACAGACGGGGCCGTGCGTTGTACCCGTTGGTGAAAGTGAGGCGCTGTGCCTCCTGGCCGCTGCCCGCGCCGACCCTGTAGACCTGCGCGCTGCCCGCCCGGTCCGACGTGAAATAGACCGATGCACCATCGCGCGACCACTCCGGCTCGGTGTCGATGGCGCTGTCGGACGTCAGGCGCGTCAGACCTTGCGTGGCCAGGTCCAGCACGTACAGGTCGAGATTGCCGTCACGCGACAACGTCAGCGCCAGCTTGCGGCCGTCGGGTGACCAGGCCGGCGCGCCGTTGATTCCGGCACGGGCCGAGACGCGCCGGCGGTCACCGGTCGCGAGCCGCTGCACGTAGATCGCGGACGCCTTTCCCTCGAACGAAACGTACGCGAGGTTCTGCCCGTCGGGCGACCAGGCCGGCGACATGATCGGTTCCGACGACTCCGTGACGATGCGCGGGCCGTAGCCGTCGGCGTCCGCGACCATGAGGCGGTAGCGCTGCGAGGGTGGCCGGCCATCGACCGCGACGTAGGCGACACGCGTCGAGAACGCGCCCGAAATGCCCGTCAGCCGCTCGAAAATCAGGTCGGCGATCCGGTGTGCCGCCGCGCGCAGTCCGCGCTCGCTGGTGACCAGGCGCTGCGTGAGCAACTGCTGGCCAGTCTGCACGTTGAAGAGTTCGAACTCGACGGCGAGCCCGCTCGCCTCCGGCGCGACATTGCCAATGACGAGGAAATCGGACTTGAGCAGGCGCCAGTCCTCGAAGCGAACCTGCGCACCGCGCGTCGGACGCGCAACGAGATCGCGCCGCTCGAGCGGCTTGAAACGCCCGCTCAGCTGCAGGTCGGCCGCGATGACGGCAGCGACGTCGTTCGGGCCGCCTTCGGCCTGGCCGCCGAACGGCACGACGGCGATCGGCACCGCATCGCGCACGCCCTGGGTGATGTCGAGGCGCAGCTGCGCGTGGGCGCTCGTCGCGAGCGAGCCCGCCAGAACGAAAAACCAGGCGAATGCCCGGGCAAGATTCATCGGTGCGGGACGCGCCTGGGCGCGTTGAAACGTCATCTCCACGTCACTCCGTAGGCTTGAAAACAATGACCAGCCGGCGTTCGAAGGCGCGCGCATCGCGCGGCGCGGGCAAGGGAGTGGAACGATACACCGCATTGGCGACGGATTCGCGTACCGCCTGGTCGCCGTTGCAATCGCCAATCTTCACGTCGAGCACCGTGCCGCCGGTCGCCTGCGTGACGTACAGCGTGCATTCGAGGCCGGCACGCGCCGAAGGCGGCCGGTTCCAGTTGCGCTCGATGGTCTGGATCAGCAGCGTTCGATATTCGTCAACCACACCTGAGCGCGCGAGCGCCTCGCCCGCCTCCTCGTCCGCGAGCGCGCGGCGCAGGTCGGCTTGCTGCGCCGCCTTCACCTTCGCCTCCCGTGCTGCCGCTTGTTGCTCGGCCAGCTTCTGCTTCGCGGCGGCGGCCTCCTGCTGGCGCGTCTCCTCCAGCTTGCGCTTCTCGTCCGCCTCGGCCCGCTTCCGTGCGGCGAGCGCGGCCGAAGCCTGCGCCTGTTCTGCATTGCGACGCTCGGCCTTGGCTTCCGCCTTGGCTTTCACATCCGCCCGCGCCTTCTCTTCGAGCATGGCCGGGTCCGGCTTGGTCTCGGGTTGCGGCTCGGGCTCTCGCGTGGGTGCCGGCAGGGGCACTTGCTTCACAGGTGCGGCGGGGGTGGGCTCGCGCAGCGCCTTGCCCGCCTTCACCGACGAGGGCAGGTCCTCGTAACGGACGACGCTGCCCTCGATTGCAAGCTGCGGCGGCGGCGGGGCCATGCGCCATTGGATGGCCGCGAGCGCAAGCGCGACCACCACCAGCCCATGGACGATGGCCGACCCGATCCAGGGCCGCAGATTGCCGCTCGCGGCGCGACCCATTGGTCAGCGCGACCCGGACCCGCGCTTGGCGGACAACGGCTCCGTGACGAACCCGACCTTCTTTGCGCCCGCCTGCTGCAACAGCACCATGCCCTCCACGACGCGCCCGTATGGCACAGCCCTGTCAGCCTTGACCAGAACGGGGCGCTCAGGTTCCCGGCGCAGGGCGGCGCTGGCCACTTCGAGCAACCTTTGGTCGTCGAGGGCCTGCTTCGGATCGCCGAGGTTGAGGTACATCGCCCCGGCGCTGTCGACGCTCAAGAGCAGAGGCTCGAGGTCGTCGGGCTCGATCGGTTCGGCCGCCGCCTGCGGCAGGTCCACCTTGATGCCCTGGCTCAGCATCGGTGCGGTGACCATGAAGATGATCAGCAGCACCAGCATCACGTCGATGTACGGCACGACGTTGATCTCGCCCATCAGCTTGCGGCCCCGCCTGTGCGACATCGTCGGCGTCTCCTCAGCCCTGTGTGCCGCCAGCGTGGCGCTGCAGGATGGCGGACAGCTCTTCCATGAACGTGTCGTAGCGCAGTTCGAGCCGGCTCACCTGGTCCGCATAGCGGTTGTAGGCGATGACCGCCGGAATCGCGGCGAAGAGACCCATCGCCGTGGCGATCAGCGCTTCCGCAATGGCGGGCGCTACCGTGGCGAGCGTCGCCTGCTGCACGTTGCCGAGCGCCTGGAACGCCGTGAGGATGCCCCAGACCGTGCCGAACAGGCCGACATACGGGCTGGTCGAGCCGATCGTCGCGAGCGTCGAGAGGCTCTGCTCGAGGCGGTCGGTCTCCTTGAGCTGGGCGATCTTCATCGAGCGTCGGCTCGCATCGAGCAGCTGGGCGCCGGCGAGGCCGAGCTGGGCTCGCAGCCGCGAGAACTCGCGGAAGCCGGAAACGAAGATGTCGGCCATGCCGGTGTGCGTGCCGCCCTCGAGCGACTTGTAGAGTGCGGCAAGGTCGCCGCCCGACCAGAAGTCGTCCTCGAACCGGTCCGCCGCCTGCCGCGCGTCGCTGATCAGCTTGCGCTTGCTGAAGATGATGGCCCACGAAGCCACCGAGGCGCCGATGAGCAGCAGCATCACCAGCTGCACGATGAGGCTGGCCTGCAGCAGGAGTTCCAGGATGGAATGCTCGCCGATCATTCTTGCGTCACCTCGTCAGCCTTCGAACAGCCCGAGATTGGCCGGCCGCGCCTCGATGGCGGGCGGCGTCAGGCCGAAATGCAGATACGCATTGCGCGCAGCTACGCGGCCCCGCGCGGTGCGCATGATGTAACCCTGCTGGATCAGGAACGGCTCGATCACGTCCTCGATCGTGCCGCGCTCTTCGCCGAGCGCCGCAGCGAGGCTGTCGACACCGACCGGACCGCCATCGAACTTCTCGATGATCGTGAGCATCAGCCGGCGGTCCATCGGATCGAAGCCCTGGCGGTCGACGTCGAGCAGGTCGAGCGCCGCGCGCGCCACCTCCTGCGTGATGCTTCCACCGGCCTTCACCTCGGCAAAATCGCGCACCCGACGCAACAGCCGGTTGGCGATGCGGGGCGTGCCGCGCGAGCGGGTCGCAATCTGGGCGGCGCCTTCCACGTCGGCAGGCACGCCGAGAATGCCGGCGGACCGCTGCACGATGCGCTGCAGTTCGTCGTGGCCGTAGAACTCGAGTCGCTGCACGATGCCGAAGCGATCGCGCAACGGCGAGGTGAGCAGGCCCGCGCGCGTCGTGGCGCCGATGAGCGTGAATGGCGGCAGGTCGATCTTGATCGAGCGCGCGCCCGGGCCTTCGCCGATCATGATGTCGAGTTGGAAGTCCTCAAGCGCCGGGTAGAGGATTTCCTCGACCACGGGGCTCAGGCGATGGATCTCGTCGACGAACA
>JBAVJR010000418.1:0-10033 GCA_049687855.1 Steroidobacteraceae bacterium
GGATACGACGCAGGAAACTATCGGCTCGTCCTGCTCGCATCCACCGCCGCGGCGATACGCGCACGCTGCAAGGCTGGATCCGGCTCCGGCACCGCCGCCAGCAGGTCGCGCGTGTACTGCGCCTGCGGGTCGCCAAAGATGGCGTCACGACTGCCCTGCTCCACCACCCGCCCCTGACACAACACCGCGACGTCGTCGCAGAGATTTCGCACCACGGCAAGGTTGTGACTGATGAAGAGCAACGACATCTGGTACCGCTCGCTCAGCTCGTGCAGCAGGTTGACGATCTGGGCCTGCACCGACACGTCGAGCGCGCTCACGACCTCGTCGCAGACGAGCAGGCGCGGTCGTGCGACGATCGCACGTGCAATCGCGACTCGCTGGCACTGCCCGCCGCTCATTTCGTGCGGGTAGCGGTTGGCGAAAGCCGGCGCCAGCCCGACCTCGGACAATGCCGCCCGAATGCGGTCCTGTGCCGCGACCGTCGCCACCGGGCCGGCCAATGCCTGCAATGCCTCGCCGACCACCTGCCCCGCCGTCATGCGCGGATCGAGGCTGCCGAACGGGTCCTGGAAAACCACCTGCAGCTCGCGCCGCAGCGAGCGCATCGCCGTCGCGTCGTCGTAATCGACCGTGCGACCTTCCCACGTCACTCGCCCTGCCTGCGCGCGCACGAGCCCGAGCACGACCCGCGCGAGCGTCGATTTGCCCGACCCGGACTCACCGACGACGCCGAGCCGGCCGCCTTCGGGAATCGCGATGGAGACGTCGGACAGCGCTTCCAGCGTGCGTGCCGGCGCGAGCAGCCCGACACCCCGCAGCGTATAGCGCACGCTGACCCGCTCCACCTGCAACAGGGTCGACGTCGTGCTCACGCGATCTCCCCGTCGTGGGGCAGCAGCAGCAAGCAGGTGCTCATGCAATCTCCGCCCGATCCTGCAACGGCCGATGGCAAGCGACAGCAGTGATGGGCACGGCTCGTCCGGCCGTCGAATCGACCTTCGCGGTCGCCAATGGACTGACTTCAGCGCCCGGGGTCAGTTCGGGGCGAGATTCGCTGCAGCGATCGACCGCCCGCCCGCACCTCGGCGCAAACGCGCAACCCGGCGGACGCGCCGACGGTTGTGGCGGATCCCCCGCGATTCCGACGAGCCGCGACTGAGGCACGCCGTGCAGTCGCGGCACGGCGGCCAGCAGCGCCGCCGTGTAGGGATGCTTTGGTGCGCAGAACAGCTCGTCCGTGGTCGCGGTCTCGACGATCCGGCCCGAGTACATGACCGCGACCCGATCCGCGAGCCCCGCGACCACGCCGAGATCGTGCGTGACGAGCAACATGCCGACGCCACGGCTGCGCACGAGCGCGAGCAGTTCCAGCACTCGTGCCTGCACGCTGACGTCGAGCGCGGTGGTCGGCTCGTCCGCGAACAGCAGCTGCGGACCGCACATGAGGGCAGCCGCGAGCGCGACGCGCTGGCGCATGCCGCCGGACAGTTCGTGCGGATACTGCCGCAGCCGCGACTCCGGATCGGCGATCTCGACGTCGCGCAGCGCCTGCAACGCACGCTCACGGGCTGCAGCGCGAGTGGCAAGACCGCGATCGAGCAGGCCTTCGGTCAGCAACGTCTCGATGCGCAGGTGCGGCGTGAGTGAACTCAGCGGGTCCTGCGTCAGCAAGCCGATGCCGGTGCCGCGCACCGCGTTGAGCGCGCGTTCGCCCGCACCGATCAGTTCCCGGTCTGCAAACTGGGCGGATCCTCGCGCCGTGCCGTTCGACGCGAGCAGGCCCAGGCACGCCAGCAGCACCTGGGTCTTGCCGGACCCCGACTCACCGACGACGGCAAGGCATTCGCCGGCACGAACGTCGAAACAAACGCCGGCCAACGCCTGCACCTCGCCCTGCGACGTGGAGAAATCCACGCCCAGGTCGCGCACGCGCAGCAACGGCGCACTGGTCATCGGCGCTGCCTCGGGTCGAGCGCGTCGCGCAGCCCGTCCCCCAGGAAGTTCAGGCACAGCAGCACGATCGCGAGCACGGTCGAGGGCACCAGCAGCAGCCACGGCGAGGACTCCATTTCGAGCGCACCCTCCGCCACGAGCCGGCCCAGGCTCGTAAGCGGCTCCTGCACGCCGAGGCCGAGGAAGCTCAGGAAGCTCTCGAAGAGGATCACCTGCGGCACCGTGAGCGTCGCATACACGATCACCGTGCCGAGCACGTTCGGCACGATGTGACGGGCGATGATCGTGGCGGGCGCCAAGCCGAGGGCGATCGCAGCCTCGACGAACTCGCGCTGTCGCAGGGCGAGTGCCTGGCCGCGCACGATACGCGCCATCGTCAGCCAGCCGACCGCGCCGATCGCGAGGAAGATCAGGACCAGGCTGCGGCCGAACACGACGGTCAGGATGATGACGAAAAACATGTACGGCAGCGCGTAGAGAACGTCGACGAACCGCATCATCCAGCCGTCTACGCGCCCGCCCAGGTAACCCGCCGTCGCGCCCCACGCAACGCCGATGACGACGCTGACGATGGTCGCGAGCAGCGCCACGAGCAGGGACACGCGCGCGCCGACCCAGACCCGCGCGAACAGGTCGCGGCCGTTGGCGTCGGTGCCGAACCAATGACCGTGCGCAAGCGACGGCGGCGTTGCGAGCGTCGCCTGAGTCCAGTCAACCTGCTCGACGGTGTATGGACTGAGCCATGGGCCGACGAGCGCCAGCGCGCAAACGAGCAGCAGCAGCAGCGCGGCCACGATTGCCGCGCGGCTGCGCTTGAGGCGTTGCCAGGCGTCGCCCCACAGGCCCTGTCTGCGGGCGTCGGCGAGCGCGACCTCAACCATGCCGGATCCTCGGATCGAGCCAGCCGTACAGCAGGTCGACGGCGAGGTTCAGCAGCAGGATCAGCGCGGCATAGAAGATCACCATGCCCATCACCAGCGTGTAGTCGCGATTGATCGCACCCTGCACGAAATACCGTCCCACGCCCGGCAGGCCGAATACCTGCTCGACGACAAGCGAGCCCGTCAGCAGCGCCGCCGCGGCCGGCCCCAGGAAACTCACGACCGGCAGGAGCGTCGGCTTCAGCGCGTGGCGGCGGATCAACGCGTTGCGATCGAGGCCCTTGGCGCGCGCGGCACGCAGGTACGGCGCCTGCAGCACCTCGAGCAGGCTGCCGCGCGTGAGCCGCGCTATGTAGGCGACGAACGGCAGCGCCAGCGTGACGACCGGCAGGACCATGTGCTGCACGCTGCCCGGCTCCCAGCCCGCCACCGGCAGCCAGCCGAGCTTGACGCCGAAGAACAGCGCCAGCACCGGGGCGAGTACGAATCCCGGAATGGCGATACCCGCGAGCGCGACGGTCATGACGGCGTGATCCAACGCTGTGTCATGACGCAATGCGGCGGCAAGCCCCAGCGGCACACCGAGCGCGAGCGCGAGCAGCAATGCGAGCGTCCCGATCGTCAGCGTGACCGGCAAGCCACGCGCGATGAGTTCCGAGACGCGGTAATCCTTGTACTTGAACGACGGACCGAGATCGCCGTGCGCCAGGCCTTGCAGGTAGCGGCCGTATTGCACCAGGACCGGCTGATCGAGACCATAGGCCGCCTGCAGGTTCGCCTCGATCTCGGGCGGGATCGCCTGCTCCTCGTCGAATGGTCCGCCCGGCGCCAGCCGCATGACGAAGAACGCCGCCGTGACGATCACGAGCAACGTTGGCACGATGCCGAGCAAGCGACCGAGCGCGTAACGCAGCATCGCTTCAGCCAGCGCCCGGCGTCATCGCGCCGGCCCGCTGCGATCGAGCAACTGCCGGAATTCGGATTCGTCGGCGATGCGGACCCCGAGGCCCTGCGCCTTCTTGAGCTTCGAGCCGGCGTCCGCGCCGACAACCAGCAGCGTGGTCTTTTTCGACACGGAATCAGTGACGGTCGCACCGGCCGCTCGCGCGGCTTCCCTCGCCTCCTCGCGCGACAGCGTCGCCAGCGTGCCGGTGATCACGACCACCTGGCCAGTCAGTGGACCTTCAGCCGCGGTCACCGCGCGTTCGATGACAGGCCAGCTTACGCCGGCCGCGCGCAGGTTCTGGATTACGAGTCGATTGCGCTCCTCGTCGAAGAATTCACGCACGTGCCCTGCGACGACGGGGCCGACGTCACGCACCATCTGGATCTCCTCGACCGACGCCGCCTGCAGCGGATCCAGGTCGCCGAAATGCTCGGCGAGCGCGAGCGCCGTAGCCTCACCCACGTCGCGGATGCCAAGCGCATACAGGAATCGCGGCAGTGTCGTCTGCTTGCTCTTCTCGAGCGCGGCGACCAGGTTGGCCGCCGACCTGGGGCCCATGCGCTCCAGTTCAGCGACCTCCGCCACCGTCAGGGTGTAGAGGTCTGCCGGCGTCGTGACGCGACTGCTCTCGATCAACTGCTCGACCAGGCGCTCGCCAAGACCGTCCACATCCATCGCGCGGCGTGACGCGAAATGACGGATCGCGCCGAGACGCTGCGCGGCGCAGACGAGGCCGCCGGAACAGCGCGCGACGGCTTCGCCTTCAGTACGGTCGACATGCGAGTTGCAGACCGGACACCGCGCCGGCAATTTCACGCTGCGCGCATCGTGCGGTCGCTTTTCCGGGATCACGCGCACGATCTCGGGGATCACGTCACCGGCCCGGCGCACGACGACCGTGTCGCCGATGCGCACGTCCTTGCGCGCCACTTCGTCCATGTTGTGCAGGGTGATGTTGCTGACCGTCACGCCGCCGACGAACACGGGCACGACGTGCGCCACGGGCGTGAGCGCACCGGTGCGACCGACATAGAACTGGACGTCGTGCACGACGGTCGTCTCTTCCTGCGCCGGAAACTTGTGCGCGACGGCCCAGCGCGGCGCCCGCGCCACGAACCCGAGGTCGCGCTGCCAGTCCAGGCGATCGACCTTGTAGACCACGCCGTCGATGTCGTAGGCAAGCTTGTCGCGACGCCCGCCGATCCGCCGGTAGTACGCGAGGCAGCCCTCGACTCCGTCGACGACGTCGATTTCCGGACAGGTGCGCAAGCCGAAGTCGCGCAAGGCGGCAAGGACTTCGCTGTGCCGCGGCGGCGCTCGCCAGCCTTCGGTCGCGCCGACCCCGTAGAAGAACAGGTCGAGCGAGCGCTCTGCCGTGATCGTCGGGTCGAGCTGGCGCAGGCTGCCTGCGGCCGCATTGCGCGGGTTGGCGAACGTCTTGTCGCCGCGCTCGGACTGGCGACGGTTCAAAGCCTCGAACGATCTCCGGGTCATGAAGACCTCGCCACGCGCCTCCAGCACCGCCGGTGGATGCCTGCCGCGCAGCTGGATGGGAACCGAACGGATGGCGCGCACGTTGACCGTGACGTCCTCGCCGCGGGAGCCATCGCCGCGCGTCGCCGCCTGGACCAGCCTGCCCTGCCGGTAACGCAGCGTGATCGCCAGGCCGTCGATCTTCGGCTCGGCCGAGTACGCGATCGCTTCCACGTCGAGGCGCTCGCGCGCCCGCCGGTCGAAATCGAGGATGTCCTGCTCGCTGAACGCATTGTCGAGCGAGAGCATCGGCACCGCGTGCACGACTTCGCGGAACTCACGCGACGCCTGGCCACCGACTCGCTGCGTGGGCGAATCGAGATCGGCCAGTTCGGGATGGGCGGATTCGATCTGCCGCAGCTCCCGCATCAACGCGTCGAACTGGGCGTCCGATACTTCCGGATCGTCGAGGACGTAGTAACGGTAGTTGTGGTTCTCGATCAGCTCGCGCAGTTCGCGGGCCCGTCTCGCCATCTCGCGGGACGTCGCCATGACCTGGGCTCAGCTCGGACCGGCGGCGCGCTCGAACTCGAGCGCTTCCTCGCGGAGCCGGCCGACGCGCAGTGCCGTGAGCGGCGCTCCGCGCTCGTCGGTCAGCGAACCGTTCAGGTACGTGGCCAGGGCGCGGGCCACAAAAAACATCTCGTCGAAGGCTTCGGCCGCCGGCACTGGACCGGGCAGCACCGCGAACATGGCAACGCCGGGGTAGTACGTGGTCGGCATCGCCTCGATGTCGAAGGTGCCCGGCTCGCGCAGGCTGGCGACGCTGAAGATCGGCCGGCCGTCGTCATGCAGGTGGTGGAAGATCTCGTAGCGGCCGAATCCCAGGCCTTCGGAGCGCAACGCGGCGAGCAATTCCTTGCCGTCGAAGCGCGCGGGCGCTGTAGCCGTTACGCGGATGGCAAGGATCTTCTGCGACCTGCGCGGCGCCGGTGCCGGCGCTTCGCCAGGCACGGTCTCCGGTGGCCCGGGCTCTTCGAGCGGGCGCATGCTCAACGTGGGCTCGACCCGCAACGTTGGCTCCGGTCGCAGCGTCGGCACGGAATCGGTTCGCGTCGCGGACAGGGTGGGCTCGCGCCGCCCGATCGCCGGGGTTTCGAACTCGCTGTCGTCGTCGAAATCGACGCGTCGCGCTGCCGGCGCATCGAGCGTGTCGACTTCGTCCTGGCCGAAGCCTGGCTCGATGCGGCCCTCCGCACGAGCGTCGACCAGGAACCCGGGTTCCTCGCTGTCGGCATCGACATCGTCGAGCGGCAGCGGCGCTTCGGTCTCGAAACCCCTGGCGCCGCCCGTGAAGACGGCGGGACGCCGCGAGCCCTCAGTCTCGCCTCGCCCCTGCCAGCGGGTACGCGTGCCCCACAGGTACAGGCCGGCGATGAGCAGCACCCCGGCGGCGAGCAGGATCCAGCGCAGTTCGTTCATCGAATCGCAGGCTTCCTTGCGTGACTCACATTGCCGCCATGCGCACGGCTTCGTCGACGTCGACGGCGACGAGGCGCGAGCAGCCGGGCTCGTTCATGGTAACGCCGAGCAGCTGGTTGGCGAGTTCCATCGTCGTCTTGTTGTGCGTGACGAAGATGAACTGCACCTGGTCGGACATCTCGCGGACGATGTCGCAGAACCGGCCGACGTTGTTCTCGTCGAGCGGCGCGTCGACTTCGTCCAGCAGGCAGAACGGCGCGGGGTTGAGTTCGAATATCGAGAATACGAGCGCCACGGCCGTGAGCGCCTTCTCGCCGCCGGACAGCATGTTGATCGAGCTGTTCCGCTTGCCTGGCGGACGCGCCATGATCGCGACACCGGCCTCGAGCACGTCGTCGCCGACGAGCTCGAGATAAGCCTGGCCGCCGCCGAACAGGCGCGGAAACTTCTTGCTCAGGCCGGCGTTCACGCGGTCGAAGGTATCCTGGAAGCGCGACTTCGTCTCACGGTCGATCTTGCGGATCGCATCCTCGAGCGTGTTGAGCGCGTCGTTGAGGTCGGCGAACTGGCGGTCGAGGTATTCCTTGCGCTCGCTCTGTTCGGCGAACTCGTCGATCGCCGCGAGGTTCACTGCACCGAGCCGCTCGATCTTCTCGCCGGTCTCGGCCAGGCGCTGCTCCCACGCCGGAACGCTGGCCTCCTCGACCAGGGCGGCGACGACGACTGGCAATTCGAGGCGGGTCTGCGTGAACTGCTCCAGGTAGGTCTCGCGGCGCAGTTTGAGTTCCTGCACCGAGAAGCGCACGTTCTCGAGGGCGGACCGCGCGGCCTCGACGGCGGCTTCCGCGCCGAGCCGGCGCTCATCGAGTCCGCGCAGGTTCGCGTCGACCTCTTCCATCCTGTGGCGCGCGGCGGAGAATTCGGTCTCGACCGCGACGCGACGCTGCAGCGCCACTTCCAGCGTAGCCTTCAGCTGGGCCTCGCTCTCCTCGCCGCTGGCGAGCTGCGCATCGAGATCCTGCCGGCGCGCTTCGAACTGGCCAACCTGCGCGTCGAGGCGTTCGAGACCCGACAGCAGGGACTGGTAGCTGGTGCGGCGCGATTCGACGCGGATCGCGGTCTCGCTGGCGGCGGTGCGCGCTGTCTGCGCCGCTTCGCGCGTCCCGGCCAGGCGGCCGCGCAGGACTTCGCGCTCCGCTTCGAGCGTGACGCGACGCTCTTCGAGTTCGCCCATCGCATTGACGGCTTCCTCGAGGCGACTGCGTGCGGCACGGTTGCCGGCGTTGGCGGCCTCGAGTGCGCCCGCGACTTCCGTCATCTCGAAAGCGAGCTGCTGCATGCGCTGGCTGCGCTGCTCGGCACGGGCGCGCAGGCTGTCAATCTGCGAACGCAGGCTCATGTGGCTCGAACCACTGCGCGACACCACCGCCTGGTGGCTCGCCAGGCGATCTTCCAGGTCACGCACGCGGCCGCGCAGCGCTTCGAGGTCGGACTCGGCGGTGCGGTGTTTCGTCTGTTGCGTATCAAGTGCGGAACGTTCGGCGCGCAGCCGCTCTTCGCGTTCGATGACTCCTTCGTGGGCATCCTTGTCGCGGCTGACGCGCAGCCAGTCCGGGCCGATCCAGATGCCGTCGCGCGTGATGACCGACTGGCCCGCGCGCAGTTCGGGCCGCAAGCGCAGCGCTTCGTGCAGGGTGTCCGTGGCGACGATGCCTTCGAACAGGGCGTCGAGACCGGCAGGACCGCGCACGCGCGAGCGCAGCGTCCGCCCGGTGTGACCGGCGGAGACCGGGCCCTGGGCCCCGGCAAAGAACGTGACGGTGCCGGTCGTGAAGCTTTCGAGCGTGGCGGCCACATCGTCCAATGAGTCGACGCAGACAGCTTCGAGGTAGCCGCCGAGCACCGTTTCCACCGCGCGATCCCAGCCCTTGTCGACCGAAAGCTGCTGCGCCAGGCGCGGACTGTGCTCGAGACCGCGCGACTTGAGCCAGTCGACGACCTTGCCCTGCCCCTGCCCCAGCGCAGCACGTTGCAACGCCTCGAGCGAGACGATGCGGCCTTCGACTTCCTGAGTTTCGCGACGCGCGGCCTGTGCAGCCTGGGCGAGTTCACGCTCGCGGCCGCGTTCCGCCTGCAGCGTGGCGACGAGTTCGTCCATGTGCTGGCGTGCGGCCTCGTGTTGCGCGCGCGCCTCGGCCTCCTGGCCCTCGAGGGCGGCGAGCGTCGCGGCGACGTCAGCCGCCGACAACGTGCCGTGCTCCTGGGTGGCGCGGTCCCGCTGGCTCAGCAGGCCGCGCAGCTGGTTTTCCATCACTTCGAGACGCGCACGCTCGGCACCTGCGGCCGATGAGGCCTGCCGCAGCGACTGGTTGAAGCCTTCCCAGTTCTCCTGCCAGCCTGACATCGCGGTTTCGGCCGCTGCGAGTTCGGCTGCGGCGGCCTGTTCCGTGGCGCGCGCCTGCTCGAGGCCCGGACCCATCTCGGCCAGCGCCGCTGCCAGTTCCGCGGCGAGCTGGCGGTCGCGCACGCGGTGCAGGTCCGCGTCCTGGACGCCCTGCGCGATCTGGTCGAGTTCCTGTCGCTGGCGCGCGCGGATTTCGCGCGCATGGTCGATGGCCTGTTCGGTGCGCGAGATGTCCGCGCCGACCTGGTAGTACCGCCCCTGCACCTCGGACAGCACGGCCGCCTGCGCGTCGTGCTCCTGCCGCGCACGTTCGATGGCGGCTTCGATCGATCGCTGCCCCGCCAGCGCCGCCTGCAGCGCAAGGTCACGCTCGCTCAGGATCGCCTGGCGCGCGCTCGCTTCGCTCTCGACTTCACGCAACTTGAGCGCGAGCAGTTCGGCGTGTGTCTGCCGTTCTTCCTGCTTCAGCGCCTGGTAACGGCGCGCGGCGGCGGCCTGGCGCTGCAGGTGACGCAGCTGCTTTTCGACTTCGTCGCGCAGGTCGGACAGGCGCGCCAGGTTCTCGCGCGTCTGCGCGATGCGGCTTTCCGTTTCCTTGCGGCGCTCCTTGTAGCGCGAGATGCCCGCGGCTTCTTCGAGGAAGGCGCGCATGTCGTCGGCCTTCGCTTCGATCACGCGCGAGATCATGTTCTGCTCGATGATCGCGTAGCTGCGCGAACCGAGTCCGGTGCCCAGGAACAGCTGCGTGATGTCCTTGCGCCGGCAGCGCACGCCGTTCAGGAAATACGACGACTGGCCGTCGCGGGAGACGACACGCTTGAGCGAGACTTCCGAATAGCCGGCATACTCGCCGCCCAGCTTGCCGTCGCTGTTGTCGAAGATGAGTTCGAC
>JBAVJR010000419.1:0-6395 GCA_049687855.1 Steroidobacteraceae bacterium
GCTGACAGCACAGCAATCCGACGCCGAGTTCAATGCCGCGCTTGACGGCTCGATCGAGAGCATCTTCCGGGCCTCGAGCACCTGAAGCAGTAGAAACCTGCGACGATGCCAATGAGCCCGTGGGCCAGGTCGAGCCGTCGAACTCGCAAAATGACGGGTGGCGGCTGAACGACGGCGGCTACGTGTTCTCCGACGATCCAGGCTTTGAGCCCTTCAGGGATCCTGGTGTCGAGCGGCGACAGTCCCGGAGCGCGGGCGAACGGCGCCACTAGCGAAGCGTTGCCTTCAGCGTGATTTCCGGAACGCTCGCCAACGCCTTTGAAAGCGGGCAATCGCGCTTGGCAGCATTCGCGATCTCCTGGAACGTCGCTTCGCTGATGCCGGGCACCGTGGCCTGCATCGTCAGTGCGATCCGATCGATGACGAAAGCTTCACCCTGTCTGGCCAGACGTACGCTGGCCTGCGTATCGACATTGAGGGTAGCCAGCCCGGCCCGGTCGCAGGCGAACGAGAACGCCATCGTGAAACACGCGGCGTGGGCTGCACCCAGAATTTCCTCGGGATTCGTGCCGCGGCGGTCGTCCTCGAAGCGGCTCGCGAAGCCGTATGGATAGTCCTGCAACGCACCGGTTGCGGTACTGATCGTTCCCTGCCCCTGCTTACCCTGACCTTCCCAGTGCACGTTGGCGGTCTTCTCATTCATCGGGAACTCCTCGCGAATCGGCAACCTAGCTGTCCCGATAATGGGATAACGCGGGCGCAATCCTTGCGCCGGGCCAGCGACCCGCTCCAGTGTCCGTTTGGAGCCGCGGTGCATGGTGGAAAACGGCCGTTTCTGCGTCTGTACGCCACCGCACGCAGCTTGCACGCAGCCGGGCCCAGAATGTCCGCTGACACCGGCCGGATTCCGTTGCAGGATTGACCGCTCGATGCCGGGTCGCATGAAGTCCATGGCAACGACGACGATGTCACCGTGCGGGGGAACAAGGATGGCTCGACGACTGGTAATTATCGGCGGTGATGCCGCAGGCATGTCCGCAGCGTCGCAGGCACGACGGATGACGTCCCGCGACGCGCTCGAGATCGTGGCGTTCGAGCGATCGTCCCACACATCCTATGCCGCCTGCGGCCTTCCCTACCTGGTCGGCGGAATAGTGAAGACACCGGACCGGCTCGTCGTGCGAACCCCGGAGCAGCATCGGGCCAACGGCATCGATGTTCGGATCCGCCACGAGGCTATTGCCATCGACTGTACGGCGCAAACCGTGATGGTGCGCAGCCTCGACACTGGGCAGGAAGCGGTCGAACACTACGACGAACTGCTCATCGGTACCGGCGCTGCGGGCATCACACCCCCATGGTCGGGGATCGACGCGGAGGGAGTGTTGCAGCTTCGTACCCTCGACGACGCGGCAGAGGTGGAACAACGGCTCGGCGCGGGCTCCCGGCGCGTCGTGGTGGTTGGCGCTGGCTATATCGGACTCGAAGTTGCGGAAGGCCTGCTCGAACGTGGCCTCGAAGTGACCGTGGTCGAACTACTCGACGCACCAATGGGTGCCGTGCTGGACGCCGACATGGCCGGCGGCGTCGCGGACGCTATGCGCGCGGCCGGTATCGACCTGCGACTCAAGACCGCGGTCACCGGCTTCACCGTGGTCGCTGGACTGGTCACGGCTGTGGAAACTGCGGCGGGTCCTCTTGCGGCCGATCTTGTGGTGCTCGGGCTCGGTGTGCGCCCCAACGCGGATCTGGCGCGGGCGGCGGGCATCGGCGTGGGCAAGGGGGGCGGCATCATTGTCGACGATCGCCTGCGCACCGACACGCCTCACGTATGGGCCGCGGGTGACTGCGTCGAATCCCGCCATCGCATTACCGGTCGGTCCGTCGTCGTGGCCCTTGGCACGCACGCCAACAAGCAAGGCCGCGTTGCCGGCACCAACATCGCCGGAGGTCATGCAGTCTTTGGTGGCGTGCTCGGCACGGCGATCACGCGTTTCCAGGGCGTGGAGATCGCCCGCACCGGCCTCACCGAACGGGAGGCTGCGGCTGCCGGTTTCGACGCCATCGGCGTGACCACGGAGGCATCGAGCAAGGCGCAGTACTACCCGGGTGCGCAGCCGATGAAGATCAAGATTCTGGCTGAGCGCGGTTCTGGCCGGTTGCTCGGCGCGCAGATCGTCGGCGGGGAAGGCTCGGGCAAGCGCATCGACGTCCTGGCCACGGCGCTGTGGAACGGCATGACCGTCGCGGAGGTCGGCGGCATGGATCTCTCCTACGCGCCGCCGTTTTCGCCCGTCTGGGACCCAGTGCTGCTGGCCGCCGGCAAGGCGGCATCCAGGATCTGAGCCACGTCTCGCGGTTGAGCGATGCTCGACCAATTGATCCGCGTGCATGGCCATTACCGGTATCTGGTGGGCCCAACCCCGGTATGATCGCCGCGCCAATGAAAACCCCTCCCGCGCTGCAACCTCTCATCGACGACGGTGTGATCGACGAAGTCATCCGGTCCCTCAAGAGCGGCAAGGAGGCGACCGTCTACCTCGTGCGCTCGCGCACGGAGACGCGTTGCGCCAAGGTCTACCGCAACATGGCGCAGCGCAGCTTCCAGAAGCGCGCCCAGTACCAGGAAGGACGCAAGGTTCGCGGCAGCCGCCAGGCCCGCGCGATGAGCAAGAGCACGTCCTTCGGGCGTTCGGAACAGGAAGCCGCCTGGAAGAATGCCGAGGTCGATGCGCTGTATCGGTTGATCGCCGCTGACGTGCGCGTGCCGCGGCCGCACGGATATTTCGATGGCGTCCTGATCATGGAACTCGTCGCGGATGCCGACGGGAATCCGGCGCCACGCCTGGGCGAGGTCGAGCTTTCAGCCGAGACCGCCCGCGAGTACCACCGATTCCTGATCCGACAGGTCGTGCGGATGCTGTGTGCCGGGCTCATTCACGGCGATCTTTCCGAGTTCAACGTGCTGGTTGCGCCCGACGGTCCCGTGATCATCGACCTGCCGCAGGTCGTCAACGCAGCGGGAAACAACGCTGCACTGGCGCTGCTCGAGCGCGACGTCAACAACCTGCGCTCCACGCTCGGCCGCTTTGCGCCGGAGCTGCTAGTCACTGAGTTTGCCAGGGAAATGTGGGCGCTGTTCGAGCAAGGCGAACTACGGCCGGAGACCAGGCTCACCGGCATCTTCGCTGCCGATGAAACCGTGGTCGACCCGGACGATGTCATGCTCGTCATCGACGATGCGCGCGAAGAGGAAGTCCAGCGTCGCCTGCGCCTGGTCAGCCAGCCGGTCGAGGCGTTCTAGCGGCGAACCGCCCTCTTCTTCTTCCATGACGGCTGCACGGCGAGCCGGACCTTGCCCACCTTGCGATCGGCGATGGAACTCAGCACCAGTCGCCCGCGGTCATCGACTTCGCACGGCACCACGAACACGCCGGGGCGCAGCAGGGACTGGATCGCCTTGGCCGATGCGCGACGCTTGAAGAGCGTTGCCGTCGTCGGATCGTCGAAAGCCCACGAGTCTTCATTGACCAGGTAGTACAGCGATATTCCGGGCAGCGTCGCGCTGACGAGCAGGTAACGGGTCCGGTCCTCCATGTCCTTGACGTGTCGATCCAGCGCACGTCGTTGCGCCGGTGTCAGCGGCGGATCATCATCAGCGCCGGGTCTTCGCGTTTTCGTGGCTTGCCTGCGCTTGCTGATGGCCATGGCTCGCTCCTGTTACCTGCTCGAGGCGTAGATCTTTACGAGTTCGTAAAGGAAGTGGCGGCCCGCGTACAACGAACTCGTGCGAATCCGCTCGTTCGGGCCATGGATGCCGCCGAGGTCGGGATCGAAGAACGTCGCGCCGCCGGGTCGGGGCGAAGCGTGTCGCTGGCTCGCGCCGGTACGACCGCAAGTAGCAACAGCGCCGTGCAGACAGCGATCGGGGATCGACGGATTGTCACGTAACGCGTCCTTACGGAGCGGGTATATGGGAAATCCCCGCAATCCTAGCAGGCCAACCGCGTGAGCCACGAATGTCCGTGCTTTTGGCCTGCCAGGCTCGTTTCGGTTCATTGACGAGAACCAGCGCACAAATTCGGCACGTCCAGTTGTGCGCTTGGTCTCAGTATCTCAGGCTGCGGGAGTCGCGCCGGGACGACTCACGGAGCACACCCATGGAAAGGATGGATCCTTCCACATTGCACCTTGCGGCTGAGCGGCTGCGGGAAGTCACCGACGAGCATGCGCGCTGGCACGAGCACCTGCTGCGCTCCATATTCTGCGAGCATCCGGTCGACCCCAATGATCTCGCGCCGTCGGCGCATCGCACGTGTCCATTCGGGGACTGGTTCTATGGCCACGCACCGAATGGATTTCGCCGGGAACAGGCCTTTGCCGCGATGGGCCGCGAGCACCAGCGTCTGCACCAGGTTGCGGCGAAACTGCTGCGCTCGGCTCGAACCGGTTCTGCTATCGATCGCGTCGATTTCGAGAACCTCGTCGCGACCAGCGCGCGCCTGCGGCTGCAGGTTGGTTCGCTGCGCTCCACCATCGACGCGGCCATCGGCAACCGGGATACGCTTACGGGCGCCTACGGACGCATCGAGATGCTGCCGGCGCTGCATGAACTGCAACTGCTGACGCGGCACGGAGGACTGCCCTGCAGCATCGTCTTCATGGACGTCGACCACCTGAAGCGGATCAATGACCAGCACGGCCATCCGGTGGGCGATGCGGTTCTCGCGGGCGTCGTCCGCCACCTCGACCTGCACCTGCGCACACAGGACAAGGTGTTTCGCTACGGTGGGGACGAATTCCTGGTTGCCCTGTCCGGCGCCGACCTGGCCACGGCCCATGAGGTGATCTCGCGCGTGCGCCTCGGTCTCGCCGGAAAGCTGCTGATCGCCGGTCCGGATGGATCCACGATGCAGGTGACTGCATCCTTTGGTCTGGCGCTGCTCGATCCAGACGAGGACGTGAGCGAGTCGATCGGTCGAGCTGACCAGGCCCTGCTGCTGGCCAAGACCGCTGGACGCAATCGAGCAGTCGCCTGGGACGCGTCGGTAACGACCGGCACCCGCTGGCGCCTGATCGACGTCAGCGAGCGGTCCGTATAGTCTCGAGGCAACCCGGCGGCGGGTTGCTCAGAATCGGGAGGCCATCAATTGCACGTCGGCGTATTGCCACGCGTCCCGCAACTGCTTTTCCACAGCCACGGCATCATCGGTTCGCTGCTGCTGGCGCAACGCCAGTGCGAGCCCCTTCAGCGACCAGCCGTTCTGCGGATTGCGCTGCAGCTCCTCACGGTAGACTTTCTCGGCATCGGCGGCTCGGCCCGCGACAAGCAACGCTGCGCCAAGCGACTGCCGGACCGGCGAGTGCCAACCCGGCGGCTCGTCGTAGGGAATGCGGTCTTCGATGGCGACGGCTTCGGTCAGTGCGGCGATGGCGGCCGTTTTGTCGCCTCGCGCCAGCGCCAGTTCCGCAAACACGGTGCGTTCAGCGATGTGTGCGGCATGCGCCAGCGGATAGCGATCCCAGACCATCAGCGTGTTCATGAACGGATCGGCTGCCAGCTTCGCCAGCGCGGCATGGTGCCGATCCGCATCCTCCAACCGGTCCCGCCGGATCGCGGCCATCGCCTGCGCGTAGCTCCAGATCGCCGTGACGTAAGGCAGGTCAGGCGCGGGATTCGGTGCCGCACGGATTTCGTCCCAGCGCCCGAAGCGGACATTGTCGAACCACGGCGTCATCCAGTAGTGCTGCAGACCCGCGAAACCCGGCTGTCGCATGAGATCCGGCAGGTTGACGCGTTGCGCGGTCTTGCGCGCGGCGTCCTGCGCGATCTTGCTCGCGCCCTCCATGCTGGCTGCAAACCACAGGAAGTGCGGGTTGTGCGGCACGTAGCCGAGCGGATAGACGCCCTTGACGTTGGGGCCGCAGGTGGCGAGGTAGCTGTTGTCGGCCGCGATGGCGGTCTGGTTAGCGACGACGGCATCATGCCAGCGCCCCACCCTTGCATAGATGTGCGCCGGCATGTGCACGAGGTGCCCCGATCCCGGGATCAGCGTGCGCAGCCGGTCGGCTGCGGCGACGCCGCGCTGCGGATCGGCCGAGGCCTCCACTGCATGCACGTACAGGTGCAGCGCACCCGCATGGTCCGGATTCTGCTTCATGACCGCTTCGAGCAGTGATACGACCTCCGCGGTGTTGCCTTTCGGCCGCAGCTGCTCGTCGTAGTAGTCCCACGGCTGCAGATCCATCAGGGCCTCGGCGTGGAAGACCTTGGCGTCGAGGTCATCGGGGCGCAGCGCCACGAGCACGCCCGTCGCCTTGGCATAGGCTGCGTCGAGCGCGCGTCGATCCTCCGGGGGATCCGCGGCGTACCGCGCTTCGAGCGCGTGGATGAA
>JBAVJR010000420.1:0-4395 GCA_049687855.1 Steroidobacteraceae bacterium
GGCCTGGGAGGAGCACAAGCGCGCCGAGCGCGCGGCCAGGGGGCTGGGCACTGGCGCACTGGACGGCGTGACGCTCGGCCTGCCGGCGCTGACCAGGGCGACCAAGCTCGGTGCGCGCGCTGCGAAGGTCGGCTTCGACTGGGCTGATGCGTTGGGCGTCATCGAGAAGGTGCGCGAAGAGCTCGGCGAACTGCAGGACGAAATCGACAAGGGCGATCGGGCCCGCACGCACGAAGAACTGGGTGACCTGCTGTTCGCGTTGTCGCAGGCGGCGCGTCACCTCGGCGTCGATGCAGAAGCCGCGCTGCGCGATGCGAACGCCAAGTTCGAGCGGCGGTTCCGCCGGGTCGAGACGCACCTCGCCGCAGAGGGCCGAACCCCGGCCGACGTCGACATGGAGCAACTGGAAGCGCTCTGGGTCCGTGCCAAGCGGGAACTCGGCTGAACTGCCGTGAATGCCCCTGATTCCGCAGCAGCACGACTCGCGGCCCTGCGTGAACTGCTCCCCGGGTGCCTGCTGCGCGATCGGCGTCGGCTGCAGTCGACGTTTGACCGGTTGGCGCGCAGGCCCGCGGCGGCCGATCCGCGCGAAGTGGCCCGGTTGGAAGCTCAAGTCCATGCGTCCGTCGAACTCGTCGTGGCCCGGCGTGCATCCGTTCCACCGATCGTCTACGACGAGACCCTGCCCGTCCATGCACGCCGTGACGACATCCGCCGCGCGATCGAAACGCACCAGGTCGTCATCGTCAGTGGCGCCACGGGCAGTGGCAAGAGCACGCAGATCCCAAAGATCTGCCTCGAGATGGGGCGCGGCACGGCCGGCCTGATCGGGCACACGCAGCCGCGGCGCATCGCGGCGCAAGCGCTGGCCAACCGGGTCAGCGCGGAGCTCGGTTCCACCACCGGCGATCTCGTCGGTTACCAGGTGCGCTTCGTCGATCGCACGAGTCCGCGCACGCTCGTGAAGTTGATGACGGACGGGTTGCTGCTGCGCGAGCTCGAAGGCGACCCGCTGCTGTTGCGCTACGACACGCTGATCATCGACGAAGCCCACGAGCGCAACCTCAACGTCGATTTCCTGCTCGGCGTCTGTCACCGACTGTTGCCGAGGCGGCCCGAACTGCGCCTGGTCGTGACGTCGGCGACGATCGAGACCGGGCGGTTCGCCGAGTTCTTCGGCGGCGCGCCCATCATCGACGTCGAGGGCCGGAGCTACCCGGTCGAGGTGCGTTATCGCCCGCTCGCGGAAGAAGACGAGTCGGCGCCACCACTGCCCGAGGCGGTGCGAGACGCGCTCGAGGAACTGGAGCGTGATGCGCGCGGCCTGCACGGCGACGCGCTCGTGTTTCTTCCGGGAGAGAAGCAGATCCTCGAGACGCGCGACCTGCTGGTGCGCAGCCGCGTGGACTGGGATGTCCTGCCGCTCTACGGGCGGCTCACCGGTCCGGACCAGGACAAGGTGTTCGCCGGGCACACGCGCCGTCGCGTCGTGCTTGCGACCAACGTCGCCGAGACGTCGCTCACGATTCCCGGCGTGCGGTTCGTCATCGATGCCGGGCTCGCACGCGTCAGCCGCTACAGCCCGCGCGCGAAATTCCAGCGTCTGCCGATCGAGCCGGTGTCGCAGGCGAGTGCCGATCAGCGTCGCGGTCGGTGCGGACGCGAAGGCGAGGGCATCTGCATCCGGCTGTATGCCGAGGACGATTACCTGGCGCGGCCGCGCTACACCGAGCCCGAACTGCTGCGGACCAACCTGGCCAGCCTCATCCTGCAGATGGCCGCGCTCGCGCTCGGGAGTCCGCAGGAATTTCCGTTTCTCGATGCGCCCGACGCACGCCTGCTCAACGATGGCTATCGCCTGTTGCTGGAACTCGGCGCGGTCGACGGCGAGCGGCGCATCACCCGGCTCGGGCGTCAGATGGCCGCCCTGCCGGTCGATCCGCGACTGGCACGCGTGCTGGCGGAGGCGGGACGCACGGGTTGCATGGCTGATGCGCTCACGATCGTATCGTTCCTGAGCATCCAGGATCCGCGCGAACGGCCTGCCGACAAGACGGCTGCCGCAGACGAGAAGCACGCGTCGTTCGCCGACGAGCGCTCGGACTTCGTCGGCGTGCTCAACCTCTGGCGGGCCTCCCGTGAATCCGCGTCCGGTGGCAACCGCGTGTTGCGACACTGGTGCCGTGAGCACTTCCTGTCGTTCCTGCGCGTGCGGGAGTGGGGCGACCTGCGCGAGCAACTCGAGGACATGTCGCGTTCGCTGGCGCAAGGTGCCGGCACCAAGCCCGCAGCCGGCACGGCTGTGCTCCACCAGACGCTGCTGACGGGCTTCCTCGGCGGTATCGGCGTGCTCGACGAAGCCCGCACTTACCTGGGCGCGCGCGACGCGCGCTTCGTCATCGCTCCCGGTACGCCGCTCGCCAAGCGCTCGCCGCACTGGATCGTCGCCGCGAGCCTGGTCGAAACGCATCGACTCTATGCGCGCATGGTGGCGCAGGTGCAGCCGTCGTGGATCGAATCGGCGGGAGCGCATCTCGTCAAGCGAACTTACGGCGACGCCGAGTGGGACGCGCAACGCGGCATGGCGTTCGCGCGCGAGACTGTCTCGCTCTATGGCCGCGTGCTGAGCAGCGGACGGCGCGTCAATTTTGCGGCGGTCGACCCCGTGGCGGCACAACGCATGTTCGTGGAGGAAGCGCTGGTCCGCCGCCAGCCCGCGATGCCGTTTGCGTTCCTCGAGCGCAATTCGGCCATGCGGGCACGCCTCGAACGCGTCGAATCCTGCCTGCGCCGGCGCGACTTGCTGGCCGGGGAGGACTCGCTGGTGCGGTTCTACCTCGAACGCGTTCCGCCCACGATTGCCTCGACGCGCGCGTTCGAATCCTGGTGGCGCAAGGAGGAGCGCACGAAGCCGCACATGCTCGATGCGGCGGAGCCAGTGTTCCTGGCGCAAGCCCTTCCGGTCGTCCACGTGCATGACTACCCGGAGGCGATCGACGTTCACGGCAACGACCTGCACCTGCACTATCGCTTCGATGCGACGGCGCCCGACGATGGCGTCACGCTCGACGTGCCGTTGCCGCTGCTGCGGGCAATCGACGCACAGCGACTCGAGTGGCTGATACCAGGATGGTTGCGCGAGAAGGTCATCGCGCTGCTGCGGGGGCTGCCAAAGGAAGTGCGGCGCGAGATCGTGCCCATTCCCGACGCGGCGGACCGGCTGCTGGCCGTGCTGCCGCCGTTCGGCACTGGCTCGCTGTTCGCCCACGTCGCCGCCTTCGCGACCCAGGAGGCCGGCATCCGCGTCGAACCCGGGCAGGTGGCTGCGGTGGCCTTGCCGCCCTGGCTCAGCGTCAACCTGCAGGTGCTCGACGGCGCGGGACGACTGCTGAAGGCCGGTCGTGATCTCGCGGCCCTGCGCGAGGAGTTTCGCGCAACGTCCAGTGGCTCAAGCTTTGCCGAAGCGGCTCCGGATTTCGCCTGGGCGCGAGTCGGCGTACGGCAGTGGGACTTTGCGGCCTGGCCCGTGGAGACCACGATCCGGAGCGGACGGCTGCAACTGCGCGCCTATCCCGGGATCCAGGACGAGGGTACCAGCGTGCGCCTGCACCTGTTCACGACGGAGGGTGGAGCCCGGCGTGCCTCGAGGGCCGGCATCGTCAGGCTTGCGGCCCTGGCCCTGCCACAGCAGCACGAACTGGCGCGCCGGCACTGGGCGTCGGACCGTGAGTTCACCCTGTTGCTCGCGGGGGCGGGATTCGGCAAGGAGTTGCCCGGCGAGATCGCCGACCGTGCCGTGGCCGAGGCCGTACTCGGACAGGCCGGCGAGTTGCCGCGCACGCGAGCCCAGTTCGAGGCGCTGGTGGAGCGGGGACGCGCCGACGTGGTCGATCGGGCGGGTGAGATCGCCAGGGTCGTGAAAGCCGTGCTGCTGGCGCTGAAGGACGTGCGCGCGCAGATGGGTCAGTCGAACGGCGCAGCTTTCGCGCCCGTACGCGGCAGCGTGAATGATCAGCTGGCCGAACTGCTGGCTCCGGGCTGGGTGCGCGAAACCCCCGCTGGCTGGTGGACCCAGCTGCCGAAATACGTGCGTGCGATCGCGCGGCGCCTGGAACGCGCGCGCGGAGACGTCGAACGGGATCGCAAGCTGCAGGCGCAGGTCGAGCCTTACGCACAGCAGGTCCGGCACCTGCGCCTGTCCGCGGATCTCGACATGAGCGGGAATGAACGCGAGCGGTTGCGCTGGATGGTCGAGGAATTCCGGTTGTCGCTGTTTGCGCAGGACCTGCGCACGTTGCTGCCCGTATCGGCCAGGCGACTCGACGAGCAGTTGCAGTTGGCCTTGCGCGAGGCCGCAGGCTCGGCCACGGTGCCCGCCGCGCGCGGAAGAAGTCA
>JBAVJR010000421.1:0-2034 GCA_049687855.1 Steroidobacteraceae bacterium
ACCGGCCGATTGCCGGCGGCCCTGTTTTTCGCATGGTGCTTCAGTCGCGCCGGCCGGTCATTATCGACGACCTTCGGCGTTATAAAGATTTTCCCACTATCGGTGTCATGATCAAGGCCGGCTTGAACGCCACCGTGGCGTTCCCGATGCTGGTGCGCAACTGCATCCTCGGTTCGATCCACTTTTCCTTCCGCAACCCGCCGGAGCACCTGTCGGAGCTGACGCAGGTGTTGGCCGACGTGTCGTGCCAGGTGGCCATCGCGGTCGACAACATGCTGGCCTACACCGAGCTGCAGAAGACGAACCGCAGCCTCGAGCGCGAGAAGGACTTCCTGCTTCAGAGCACCGAAGAGTACCAACCGGAGAAGTTCTTTTACGCCTCGGCAGCGATGGCCGAGATCATGAAGACGATCGCGCAGGCCGCCGACACGCACGCCACCGTGCTGATCACGGGCGAGACCGGGACGGGCAAGGACTACCTGGCGCGCCGTATCCACAGCCTGAGCTCGCGCCGCAACCACCTTTTCGTCAAGACCAACTGCCCGGCGCTGGCCCCCTCGCTGTTCGAGAGCGAGCTCTTCGGCCACGCGAAGGGTGCTTTTACCGGCGCCAACGACCACCGCATCGGCTGCTTCGAGCTCGCCCACGGCGGGACCATCTTCCTCGACGAGATCGCGGAGCTGTCGATCGAGCTGCAAGCCAAGCTGCTGCACATCCTGCAGGGCGGCCAGTTTGAGCGCGTAGGCGACAGCCGGCCAGTGCGGATCGACTGCCGCATCATCGCCGCGACGAACAAGGATCTGCAGGAGGGCATCCGGGCGGGCACTTTCCGGGAGGACCTCTTCTACCGGCTGAACATCGTCTCGGTCCACGTGCCGCCGCTGCGCGAGCGGCGCGAGGACATCCCACTGCTTATAAAACAGCTGACCCTGATTCAAGCCAAGCAAATGAATCGCCAGGAGCCAGTTTACAGCGCCCGATCCCTGGAGAAGCTTTTAGATTATGCGTGGCCGGGGAACGTCCGAGAACTGGAGAACCTCGTGAAACGGCTGGTCATCTTGCGGGCGGGCGAGCCCATCTTGGCTGACGACATTGAGAAGATTCTTGAATTTGCCCGGTCCCAAGGGCAGAGCGTCTCAGGTGAGTTGAAAAGTCTCCGCGACATCGAGCGGCAGCACATCATTATAGCGCTCGCAAAGACTCGCGGGGTGCTTGGAGGCAAAAAGGGCGCTGCCAAGATTTTAGGTCTACCGCGATCAACGCTACAACACCGCATCAAGATGCATCACATACATCCAGAAGAATATCTCGAGTAGTGCCTGAAGCTGTGAGCATAAAAATCGTAGACGGTTTCTGCATCCTTCGCTTAGAGAATGAGTTCGGTTGAGTTGAATATTTTTTTCCGCAGTTTCAGGAATTCGATATCGGTATGTTCGCGAGGCCGGGGAAGGTTGACTTTATACTCCCCCGAAATTTTCCCGGGGAGCTTTCCTTCCAGAATAACGATTCGGTCGGCCAGATAAATGGCTTCATCGATATTGTTTGTGACAAACACAACCGTCCCTTTTTCTTCCTCCCAAATACGAACGATCTCTTTTTCCATGAGCATTCGCGTTTGAGCATCCAGCTGCCCGAAGGGTTCATCCAGCAGCAAGACGACGGGTTTATTGGCATAGGCCCTCGCTATCCCAACGCGCTGTTTCATGCCCCCGCTAAGCTGGTGCGGGAATGCCGTTTCGAACCCGTTCAAGCCAACCAATTCGATATATTTTTTGGCGATTTCCCTGCGTTTCTTCCTGGTCACGCCTTTGAAGCGCAAACCGGCTTCGACGTTGCCCAAGACTGTACGCCACGGGAAAAGGCTATACGTCTGAAAGACCATGCTCCTGTCCGGACCTGGATCGGTGATTTCCCTTCCGTCGAGCGTCACCTCCCCTGTGGAAGGGCGTTCTAATCCTCCGGCTATTCGCAACAGGGTGGTTTTGCCCGATTGCCCGGGTCCTAAGATGACCAGAAACTCATTTTCATAAACGG